>JAVBSA010000595.1:0-7033 GCA_031556915.1 Victivallis sp. | reverse complement strand
TTCAACGTTCCGATCAAAGAAGGCGTGATCCGTGACGATACCCGTATCAAGGGGGCGCTCCCCTCGATCCAGTATGTGCTCGACAAGGGCGGCAGCCTGGTTCTGATGAGCCATCTCGGCCGTCCGGCGGAAAAGGGTTATGAAGAAGCGTTCAGCTTGAAGCCCGTGGCGGAATATCTCGGCAAGATGCTGGCAAAAACGGTGGTTTTCGCCGCCGATTGCGCCAATGCCGACAAGGAAGTCGCCGCAATGAAAGCCGGTGACATCGTGATGCTTGAAAATACCCGTTTCTATGCGGAAGAACAGGGCAAAGCCAAGCAGAAAGACGGCGAAAACGACGATGATTTCAAGGCGCGCAAGGCTGCGCTCAAGGTGAAGCAGGATGAATTGGCCAGGAAGTTTGCTTCCTACGGCGACGTTTATTGCAATGACGCGTTCGGTTCCGCTCACCGTGCCCATGCTTCGACGGCGGTGGTTGCGAAATATCTTCAGCCGGCGGTTGCGGGTTTCCTGATGGAAAAAGAGATCGAATATCTCGGCAGTGCGGTTGAGAAGCCGATTCGTCCTTTTGTGGCGATTCTGGGCGGCGCCAAAGTCTCCGATAAGCTTGCGGTTGTGAGCAATCTGTTGACGAAGGTTGATACTTTGATCATCGGCGGCGGCATGGCTTACACCTTTTTGAAGGCTCAGGGTCATGACATCGGCAATTCTCTCTGTGAACTGGACCAGCTCGACTATGCGAATCAGATGATTGCCAAGGCGAAAGAGCTCGGCGTCAACTTCCTGCTGCCCGTCGACAACGTGGCGGCGGATAAGTTCGATGCGGAAGCCAACACGCAGACGATCGGCAATGAGATTCCGGCCGGCTGGATGGCTCTCGACATCGGTCCGAAGACGACCGTGTTGTATGCCGATGCGGTGAAGAGTGCCAAGACTGTGGTCTGGAACGGGCCGATGGGTTGTTTTGAGATGCCGAAGTTTGCCAATGGCACCTTCGGGGTTTGCAAGGCTGTGGCGGAAGTCAAGGCGAACGGCGGGATTTCGGTGATCGGCGGCGGCGACAGTGTTTCCGCGGTGAACAAGTCCGGGTTGGCATCCCTGATGAGCCACATTTCCACCGGCGGCGGCGCGTCGCTGGAGTACCTGGAAGGGAAAGTGTTGCCCGGCGTGGCGGCGCTTACCGACAAAAAGTAAAAAAAAGCCGCCGAAGGCGGTACAAAGGCCCCACCATCGTGGGGTCGCAGTCCAGCGCGCGAAATGCGCTGGTCGCCCCCTAAAGACCGGCGACAGCCGGTCTGGGGCGAAATAGGTAGCCGCGCAGCGGCGTACTGGATCATCCGATCAGCAAAAGCGCCGGCGCTTTTTTGGCGCGGTGCTGCGGCCGGAAGCTTTTAGAATTAAAAGTTATGGGAGCCCGACAGGGGGGTTCGCTCCGCGCACGTAACTTGAGGCTTCCTCCGCCGCTCGCAAGCGAGCTATGGAGGACAAGCCGCGTCCCTCTTTCAACCGGAGACGTATGCTGACATTACAGGAAACTGCTTCACGTCTCGCCATCTCCGAGGCGACACTGCGGAATTGGGTGAAACGCGGAAAAATAACTCCGCACCAAACACACCCCCTCCGTTTCTCGGCGGAAACGCTCATCGCCATCCGCCAAACCGATCGCCTGACCCAACGGGCCAATAAAAAATATTCCAAATCGAAGCTCCCGGCAAAACGGCCCTTTCACGAATCAGTGAAAAGCTTCCATTCCCTCCGGCTCAGTTTGAACACCGCCATGCACGCCGTCGTTCTCAAACAATTGGAACAATCCGGAGAAGCGGAAATTCAACCCGATCATTCTGTCTGCTTCCTGCGGCAATCCATCGCCGAAATGCTCGCAGATCCCGGTATCCGCATCGATGAACGTTTCTTCCGTTTCTACGAAAAACTGCCCAACCCGGACGTAAGTGACGACTATTTCGGCGAAGCATATCAGGCGCTTACCAGCATCGGCCGGAAATCACGTGACGGCTCCTATTACACTCCGTCCGGCCTGATTGATTCCTCTTTGCAATATGGTGTCGGAACAAAAAATTTTCTCGATCCCTGCTGCGGAACTGGCCGGTATCTGGTCCGCGCCGCAAAATTGCTCCATCTTCCGCCGGAACAAATCTTCGGAATCGACCGCGACCCGATCGCAGTCAAACTCGCAGCCGTCAACTTATTGCTCGCCTTCCCGGGAAAAGAATTCAAACCCAATATCCTGCGGGGAAATACACTGACAAACCGTACCTTCAAAAGCCACGACGGAAAGTTCGAATTTGCAGCCACAAATCCCCCCTGGGGAGCGGAAGGGAGAGGAAAAGAAGAAAGTTTTTCCCTGTTCCTGCGGCGGACAAAACAATTTCTCGTTCCCGGCGGAAAGTTTTCTTTTCTGCTCCCGGAATCGGCGTTGAATGTGCGAAGCCATACTTCGCTCAGACAGCATCTTGTCGAATCCTGTACCGTACAAAAAATAACATTGCTCGGCCGCCAGTTTTCAGGCGTTTTTACCGATGTTCTGCGGCTGGATGCACGGAATCTGCCGCCGCCGCCCGGTCACAGTTTTGAAATCGTCCGGAAAGAAGGAACGGAAAAACACATCCAGCAAGAGATCGGAGAGCGCGGCGACTGGGCGATCGAAACAACCCTCACCACTCCGGAACGGGAACTGCTGCGAAAAGTTTTTCAAAGAAAAGACCTGCCGACACTCGCCGGAAACGCAGATTGGGCACTTGGCATCGTCACCGGAGACAACGATTATTTTTTGACGGAACAACCGGAACCGGGAACAGAACCGATTCTGCGCGGAAACGATATCTTTCCGGGCAGAATCGCCCCGCCCCGCTATTATCTGCGGCCGGGAATCTATCAGCAGGCCGCCCCGATGAACATCTATCGGAGCAAAAATAAATTACTCTACCGCTTCATCGCAAATCATCCGATTATCGCCGTCGACCGGGCCGGATCCCTTACTCTGAACAGCGCAAATCTGCTGTTTCCAAAATTGCCGGGATATACGCCGGAACAATTGGCGGAGGTACTGAATTCCCCCCTTTACGGATTCCTCTACCGGAAACGATTCAATTGCAGAAAAATTCTGCGCAAAGATCTGGAATCCCTGCCGTTTCCTCCTGCATTTCCCCCCGAAACAAAAGATGTGGAAAAATTTCTGGAAGACTTTTTCCTGTTGACGGACCTGGAACGAGCATTGGTAAGATCTTAACCTTTGGTTCCCCGCTTATTTTTCGGTGGCTTCGTGCATCAGGTCGGTGAATTCTTCTTTTGAGAGTTCTTCCAGGTGTTTGCCGCGCTTTGAAAGTTTTTCGTTGAATTTGACGGCTGTTTCCGTCATTTTCTCATGTGTTTCTTCGCTGCCGCCGACAAGACAGAAGTTGTCGCCTTTGGTGATCCGGCGGTGTTCATCCTTGCCGTCGAATCCCATTCCCAGCAGCAAAGCTTCTTTTTTTCTTTTGTCAGTCATGCAGCTTCTCTCCTGAAATATATATATTTAACGGTTAAATGACGGTTAAGTGACGAATTGCGTCAACTATTTTATTACAAGTCAGTTGTGAATCAAGTTTTAATAGTTTCAACCAATCTTCTTCGTGCGAAATGGTGATTAATCCGGCACTTTTCAGCAGTTCTTTCAAACAGTTTGAATCTGGTGGATGCAATGCTTTTTCGGTTAGAATCGCATCGCAGTCCAGATCGAAAATGAAACCCGGTTCCGGTTCGTATTCCGCTTCTTTCAATCGACTTTCCAAAAAAGAAGAGGTTAGAAAGCTGTCTGCCAGTGGGCGGAAAAGTGACGGATCATTCAACAGCAACTGCATTTCGGGCCAGGAAGCGTCGGCACATACCTGAATTGCCGGGTTTGCACAGCCGGAGTGATCGGCATGTGCGATAATGACCGCCCGCGATACGACTCCGGCCCGCAGAGCAAGGTCGATATGTTCATCGTGGCGAAGCAGGGCGAGAGCCGCATCCACCGAAGCGTCGGAATGGTAGTCGAAAGCGGCAATCCACTCCCGGCGCTCCTCTTCGGACCGGGCGGCGCGGCCGAAAGCGGGCAGCGTGTCGGTGTGGTGGTCGAACGTCAGAAGCGTGGGAGGTACATCGACTGTTCTCCGGTGGCGCGCCCACTCCCGAAGCGCGTGGTGGTGCTCTGCGACCGCACGGATCATCGTTTTCCGCCGACCGGGAGAAAGAGATAGAAGTGCGTTCCTTTGCCCGGCGCGCTCTTGAACTGGACCCAACCCTGATGGCTGCTCACCGTTCCGTAGACCATCGCAAGGCCCATACCCGTTCCTTTGCCGACCGGTTTGGTGGTGAAGAAGGGTTCGAAAAGACGCTTCTGCGTATCGGCATCCATGCCGCATCCGTTGTCGCTGATTCGGATGAACAGATAATCTTCCGGCTTTGTTCCGGCCCGTTCCGGCGGCGGTTCAAGGCGGATCGGCGCGTCGACGGCCAGCCCGGCTTCGATTGTCAGGATGCTCTCGCCCGGATTCCCTTCCATTGCATCGATTGCATTGAGCATCAGGTTGAGCATAACCTGCTGCAATTGGATCGCATCGCCGTGAACCGGGGGGAGATTTTCCGGGATCTCCAGCCGGATCACGAGGTCCCGCTGCTTGCGCGGTCCAAGAAGTTCCAAGGTATCGCGCAACACTTTGCCGGGATCGAGATCCGCCACCTGGTATTTGCCTTTGCGTGCGAAACCGAGGAGCTGACCGGTGAGATGACCCGCCTGTTCGGCGATGCCGGCGACCTTTTCCAGATGGCGAACCACCTCCGGATCCTCCGGCCGGTGCATGAAGTTAATCAGGTCGATATGACCCAGGATGGCGTGCATGTGATTGTTGAAGTCGTGGGCGATTCCACCGGCCAGCATCCCCAGCGATTCAATCCGCTGCGAGTGTATCAACTGTTCGGAGAGCCGCGCCTTTTCCTCCGCCAGGCGCATCTCTTCCGTGATGTCGCGCCCGACCATCACCAACAGGGTCTGCCCGCGCAATTTGATCGGCGAAAGCGTACAGGAGAGCAGTTTACTCCCCGGTTGGTACTCGTCCAACCGGCACCGGAAACGCACCGTCTCCTTCAATTCGCAGCCCAGCGAAAGATCGTCACGGTCAAGGATCCGCATCCGGGGAAACAGCAGCCGGTTGGATACATCCTCCGGTTTCTGCCCGCCGAGCAACCGCACCGCGGCGTAGTTGGCGTCGAGAATGCGTCCGTTGCTGGTGAGAGTCACAATCATTTCACCGGCGTTCTCGAGCACCTGGCGGTAGCGGTTGGTCCACTCCTTGAGGTTCTCTTCCAACTCCTTCGAACGGCTGTAGCTGCCGACGAACGCGAAAAGAATGTCGAGCGGACTCTTTTCGCCGCTTTTCACATCCACCTCGATTTTGTTGAGGTAGACAGCGAGAATTCCACCCAGCCAGAGCGTGATCGGCACCCGTATGATGAAGTTGCCGTTCAACGCCCCCGCATCGAAACTGAACGATCTGCCCAGAAAAAATTTCAGCAGCGCAGCAAGAAGCATCGCGCAAAATACACTGCCCACGATACAGAGGAAACGGGGAAAACCGAAATTTTTCAGCCGGGTAAAGAAAATCGGAATCAGCAGAAGATCGAATAGCAGCACCAGCGCCGCGATGTTCATGGAGTCCCGCGTGTTGTCGAGCAATTGCTCGAACATCACGGCATCCGCACCGCTGCTGAGGGAGAAACCCAGCCAGTTACACTGAAGACGCGTCAACTCGCCAAGGTAAAGAGAGAAACCGAACAACACCGCCGCGCCGATAATCAGCCTCTGCGCCGCCAGGGTTCCCTCCGTGATGTAAACCATCAGGAAAGCCGTCAGGATAGGGAGGTAAACAACGGCATAGCCAACCTCGAATTCCTGGCCGCCGTAAAGAACCGCCCGGATCTCCGCCGCGCTGATGAAGTGAAAAAACACAAACAACAAGCCCAGCGACATGTAAAAAGGCGCCTTGCCAATCGTACGGCGTTGGCTGTAAAGCATCCCGAGAGCAACAAAAATGAATGTCGTCTCCAGAAAAATCAGCAGCAGCGCGTGAATGTGTTCCATGCCGGTATTACTTCTTCTCCTGCTCCTCGCGGATACGGTCGACATCCTGACGGGCAAATTCGATCACCTGATCGAAGATCTTGGCGTTCTCGTTGTTCGCCTCGACCAGAACTTCATGAGCCTGAGCCACCGTCTCCGCAGTCGTGAGAAGATCGGATTTGCCGCCCGCCGCCGCGGATTCATCGGAAGGCGAGCTCTCGTCATCCACCTCGCCGGTCACGAAATCAAACAATTTCTGCACCCCGAGATCACGAAGCAGCTTGGTCAAAAACTCGGAAGCGTTCAAAAGCTCGACCTTTGCATTCAACTTCTTCGCCTTGAGGCCGATCATGGCAAGCACACCCATAAAGGTACTGTCCATCGCCAGGCACTCCGCCATGTCAAGGCGGACACAATGGAAGGTCTCCACACTGCGCGCAAGCTCGCGGAGCGGTACCGCATACTCAAAGTTCGCGCGGCCGATCACCTTGACCAGGTAAATCCCGTCACGATGGGAAATCATCAAATCAGATTCTTTCATTACCCTTTTCCTCCTGCCTATATTACCCCATAGTGTAAATGCATTCATATCACTTATTATAGCAGACAAATGGGATTTTTGCGAGAAATTTTCAATGATTAACCCGTTTTTCTTGACCATTGGCCTCAAGTTTCCAGGGTGCCGACAAGCTCGGAGATTTGTTTGATGTTGTGACGGTCGAGATATTCGTTGATTCCGTCGATGACTTTCAGGGGGGTGAAGGGGTCGACGAAATTCGCCGTTCCGACAGCGACCGCGTCGGCGCCTGCGATGAAAAACTCGATGGCGTCGGATGCCGTTGAGATTCCGCCCATGCCGATGACGGGTACGTTGACGGCTTTGGCTACTTCGCAGACCATGCGTACGGCGATGGGTTTGACGCAGGGGCCGGAGAG
>JAVBSA010000288.1:0-10511 GCA_031556915.1 Victivallis sp. | reverse complement strand
GCGCCCGGCTTCATCGGCGATTTCCTGCCCCAGACCCGCGAAATCACTGAAAAAGGGTTCCGCGCGGAATACATGCTCAACGAACTCAACCGCACCGTTCCGCAGAGCTGGAGCGGCAGCGAGCATACGATCACGCAGGAGAGCCTCGGCGTCAACCTCTACATCCCCGGCAACATCTACTTGCAGACGATGCGCGCGATCCGCTATTCGGCATTGGTGGTGATTTTCACCATGCTCGCCTTCTTCTTCACCGAGCGGCTGACGAAATGCCGGATGCATCCGCTGCAATACTTCATGGCGGGCCTCGCGGTGGTGCTGTTCTACGTGCTGCTGCTGTCGCTCGGCGAACACCTGCCCTTCGCCCGGGCGTACCTTGCAAGCACGCTGGCGGTTTCGCTCGCCATCGCCTACTACGCAAGGCTGATCTTCCGTAAAAACCTCCCGGCGCTGGTGGAAGGCGCCCTGATGCTGGCGGCCTACGGCGCGGTCTATATCATGCTGCGCATGGAGGATTTCGCCTTGCTGACGGGAACGATCGCGCTCTTCGTATTGCTCATTGTGGTGATGACGCTCACGGGCAACCTCAACCGCGAAAAGACGGAATGAGAAAAACGATCTTCTGCTTTCTGATCTTTCTGCTCGGCGCCGCGCTGGGGGCCGGAGGCGTTTTGTTTGCCTTTTTCCTGAAAGCCCTGTCTGAAAACTTCATGCGGGCGGAGGCGGAAATTTCAATGGAGCAAGCCAGGGACTATTGCCGGCTCCCCCTCCCGGCGGAGTGCCGGGATCTCTCGGTCTTCTATTCCGCCGCCGGCCCCGACTACCAGGTTTATTTCAGGTTGCAAGCCACGCCGCAGGAGCGGCTGGACCTCCTGGAGCAGTGGAAGCGGATACAGGGTGAAGGAGTCACGGAACGCCCCGACACCCCGGTTCACCGTAAAAGCAAAGAACCGGTCCGCTGGTGGAACCCGCCCGGGGTTCTTCAAGAAGAAAGCTGCCTCTTCCTGTGGACCGGTTACGACGAAAAATCCCAAACCCTGTACGTTTACACGTTTACGGTTTGAGCGCGCCGTAATCGGTCAGGATCAGGGGATAATCGGTCAGGGGCAATCGGTTCACAAAGAACATCCCGTCCCGCCGGACCGTATCCGTACAGCGCCAGACTCTGCCGTGAAGCGGATCGACCAGGACCGGTTGCGTCATCTTCTCCGGGCATTCATCCAGCACCTGAAGATTGACCGGTTCGCCGAACCATTGCCGCTGGGGGTCTTCCACGGAATGCCAGATGTAAAGGCCGTAATTGTTGCGCAGGAACGTCGCGCAGCGGATGCCGTACAGCGGCAGGAAGCCCCGGTGTAGAAGCGAGTAGCCGGGCAACTCCACCTCCAGCTCCAACGCAGCCGGCGTACTCTCCGCATCGAGGATTCCGGCCAGGTTGCGATAGGCGTAATAGGATTTCTTGGGTTCGTATTGCAGGGTTTTCAACAACCCGAGCAAGGTCGGCGGCTGCGCCGCGCCGCTCGAGGAGCGGTAAGGCTTCTCGAGCAGATCGGCGATATGGAAATAACTGCTGAGCTCCAGATTCAGCCAGGAATCGATGACCATGCGCCGCAGCACCAGTTTCGCCTGAATTTCTTCATCCGACCGGTACATCGGCATGGCCGGAATATCCTTGTGCCCGCAGGCCTGATGCGGGTAGCCGCATTCCCCCTGCCAGATGGTGATGTGCGGCGCATATTCGGCGAACAACCCCTGTAAATGGCGAATCCGCTTTTCATAGCCGTTTTCCGGAATGATGCCGTAGGGGTGGACGCACCAATGCGAGAGGTGCCGGCCGGCGCCGCTCCGGAGCGCGTCTCTCACAAACGGTCCCTGCAGCTTGCTGACCGTCCCGAGTGCAACGGCATCGGGGTGCGCCTCGCGAAGGGCTCCGACCGTCAACTCGACCAGTTCGGCATAAGTTTTTCCGCTCGGTTCTTCGGGCACCCAGAAATCCGGCAGGTCCGGTTCGTTCCAGATTTCAAAATGCTGCACGCGGCCGCGGAAATGGCTCCCGAGGGCCCGGACATAGCGACGCCACGCCTCGCGGCAGTCGGCGCCGTAACCGAGCGGGACACAACCAACCGCGGACGAATGGGGCGCATCCGGCATATAGACCGGATTGCCGTAGGTCAGGCTGAACCAGGGCCGGATGCCTCGGGCCAGCAGGGAATCGACCACTTCGTCGAGCCATTCGAAACGGTACACGCCGCGCTCCGGCTCGCAGCGGGACCAGCCGCTCAGGCAGCGGGCCCACTTCACCCCCAATCCGGCGGCCCGGTCATAACAGGGAACGGGGTTGAAGAGCTGCCGGTCCAGGCACTCGAAACCGATCGAGAACCGGGAGGAGCGGATCTCCGGAGAAGTCCGGGCGCGCAACTCTTCCAGGGGCGCGATCCCGAGCTCGGGGTCGTCAAATACGGTCATTGTAAAATCATCCTTTCCGCATCGCACCATACCCCGATCAACTGCGGGCCGAGACAGCGCTGTTCGGGGTCGATGATGGTATTTTCCTCACATTCGATCTCTTCGCTGGCGAGAAACTGAATCGGATAACGCGGCGTCTCCAGTGTTTTCCGGTCTTCCCGCGGAACGAAGCGCGAGCAGTAATCGAGTTTCTCCGCGAAGTTGATCTGCCCGAGCGCGTTGCCGTTGGAAAACGGGTGGATGATCCGGTTGTCGCGCACCAGCGGGGTGCGGCAGTTGGCGATCAGGATTCCGGGCCCCGCGTTGCAGTTTTCAATCACATTGCCGGTTACGCTGATCTCCCCGGCGTTCACGGCGGCGGTGAAACGGTCGCGCGGCGGCAGGCAGCAGCCGCTCATGGCCAGGATCGCCGCCACGCCGGAATAATTGAATCCGCAATCAGTCAGGTGATTGCCCGCGATCCGGATGCGGCGGGGCATCGGTCCTTCCAGCCAGAAGAATTCCGGCTTCAGGCTGATTCCGTTCAGGGCGACCCGTTCGATCCGGTTGTTTTCGATCCGACAATCGATGCTTTTCAGCAGGATTCCGCGTACATGGCCGTCGTGGAGAAAATTGTTGCGGAGAACCGCCCCCCGCCCGCAGAAATCGTAGGAATTGGCAAAATCGCCCGGAGAAAGCCGTACCGGCCGGTCCAGCTTCACCCGGCACAAAAAACTTCCCGGGAGGCTGTGGAGGGCGATTCCGAATTTTTCCCGGTAAATCTGCTTGATCCGTTTCTCGCCTTCGGCGTCCGTACCGGGAAACGCTTCAAATTCACGTACCGCCGCCCGGCACGTTTCGTTCCCGTGGGGGGCGGAGAAAAAGGTCAGCTCGGTCCCCGTTTCCAGGTGGGTTCCGAATGAAGTCGCAATCAGTAATTCATCCGGTTCCGTGCATTCGAGAACGACGTTGAAATAACCGTGAATATTGACGAAGTCATCCATCGCCCAGGAGAACTCACAATTTTCGATCAGCGGGCCGCGCCGCTGGTTCCTCGAATGAAAACAGTCGGCGGCGCTCGCCAGCAGACGGCCGGTTCCCGGCCGGCGGATCAGCCGGCAGTTACGGTAACGGTTGCCGCCCTCGCCGAACCCGGCCTCGTAAAACGCGAATCCCGCCGAAGCGAAAATGGTGACGCGATCGAATTCCATACCGCCGCAGCCGTCGACATAGAGCATGCCGCCGGGGCGGCGCATGCCGAATACGATACGGTCTCCCGCCTGCGGCGGGCAAAGCTGATAGTTCCAATGCTCCGCCACATCGGCATGCACCGCCACCCGGAGCCGATTCCCGCCGATGGGTTCCATTTCGCCGCGCGCCGGCAGAAAATCGAGGCTGTCGGTCTCGCGCCCGCCGTCGCGGGTCAGGAACATGACCCGGAACAGGTCATGGGAAGCCTCCTCGCGGAAGCGCTCCATATAGTATTCCTCAAGCTCCACAATCAGGAATTTGCCGTTCAGGTCGACGCTTTGAACCGTTCCCTGTAAAAACGGCATTCCATCCATGTCGAGCGTCACGCCGCGGAAGCGGAGATTGCGGCAGTTCCGGAACACAATCGCGTGGCGGACATCCGAAGTGAACCAGAACGCCGCCCCGTCGCCGGTGACGGTAAAGTCGGCGATATTTTCCAGCAGGATGCCGGTCCCGCCCTCGAAACGATAGTTGCCGGGAGGAATCCGGAACTCCCGTTTTCCTTCCACCGCCGCCTGTTTCAATTCGGCGGCCATCCGCCGCCCGGCTTCGGCCTGAGCGGCCTTTTCTTCGGAAGTCCATGCGGCGATACCGGCCGGATAAACCTCCCCGATCCATGATTCAGTTTGCATTCTCAGTCATCCTTATTGAGTCTTCGAGCTGCCAGAGCTCTTGTAACGAAACCGTGCCGCCCGGCGGCAGATCGACGACGGCGGAGTGCAATTCCAACTCCACAAATTCCGCCGTACCGTAAATGTGGGTCGGATACTCTCCCCGATTCCCGGTTGAGCTCAGGGTAAAATGCTCCCCGGAGTTCAACCGGGCGCGCAACCGGCCGGAATTGCTCCGGCTTTTCCGTTCCACGCTCCGGAAGCCGGAGACGGGAAACTTCAATCGCGCCGTCTCCCCGGCCTGCTCCCAACAGGAAACCGATTCCGCGGGATCGAACCAATCGTTTCCGGAGGCGGCGACTTCGATTTCCGCCACCTTTTCCGTCGGCAGCACAGCGGCAGTCCAGATTCCGCAGGGCCGGTTGAAATCGCCGAGATTGCGGTAGACCGTGGTTACTTCAAGCCTATCCGCCCCCGGCCGCAGACGGATGCGGTATTCGACCTCCAGGAACAGATACCAGCTCGGGCGCGAGGTCATGACGATCTCGCCCTCGCCGCCGAACCGGAGCCGGTAAGGTCCGAACAGATGAAGATCTTCGCCGGGCAAAAAATACCAGGCCGGTTCCGAACGGCTGAACCGGGTGTGCTGCCGGTAATAGGAGCGCCCGCGCCGCAAATCCGCCGGCAGCGGATGCGCCGGCTGCTTCAGGATGTTTTCGCCTCCGGCGCGGCGAAATCCGACGATCCTGCCGCCGAACTCCGGAACGACCTCGACCTCGAGCACTCCGTTACCGATCCGGCAGGCGTTCGCGAAACCGTGCCACCGGAACCGTTCGACCCGGATCAGCTTCCAATCCGGCAGCGGCGGCGGGGACGGCGGCGCCGTTTCGCGCTCCATTTCGATTCTGTGCTGCCAACGGGCGAGCGCCTCCAGAAAAGCCGCCTTCTCTTTCACCTGAAAAGAGGCGTCGGCGAACACCAGCGGCTGAGTTTTGCAACGGGGACCGAATTGAACCGACAACTCCAACTGCCGCGCCCCTGTGAGGTCGATGAAAAGCCGCGCGGGTTTGTCTCCGGCGCCGAACGGAATGCTCTCCCGCAGCTTGCGATCGACGATCACATCGAGCCGGATTCCATCCGTCCCGGCAGCATCGTCTCCCGGCCCGGCAATCGCGCGGAACGATTCCGCAAACCCATCCAGATTGTAGACGAGACTGCCATAGGAGGCGATACCGACCGAATCGGGATACTCGTTACCGGCCAACCGCAGCGGAACTCCCGACCGGAAACTCCGGAAACGGACCTCCCGGTCGCTCGCCGGCACACCGGCCAGCGGAACATCCTGCCCCGTCGCGAAGAGACAGAACGCCGCCGCCAGCATTGAAACAATCCGGATTCTCATAGTCAATAATCGGTACGCGAAAAGAATTGAGTTCCGTTTGCGCGGTAGTACTTCACATGCCCGTCGAGAAACGAAACATTATATCCGATATCGTGCGCATAGTCATCCGGCAGGATGGGGCTCATCTTCCGGCCGCCCAGGTCGGCGATCATGAAGAATTTCGACGCCTCCCTGACCTGGCTGGCTTTGAGGATCTTAGGGCTTTGCACCACGGCACTTCCGTTCCACGACCGGTTGGTGCATCCCCACGCGTAGCTGGTCCATTTTTTCCCGCCGTATACCCCCGAGTTTACCGTATCCCAATACACTTTGTCGCCGGGACAGCGGAAAAACTTGTATTTTACCCCGCCGAAAACCTCCAGCTGCCAGGTCACCATATAGGTCTGGACCATGTATTCCGTATTCTGTTCATAACCGACGATAAAACCGTTGTAGGAGTCGGCGTAAAACAGATTCGCCTTCATCATCGTGTTCAGATTCGTCATACACGAAGCCCTCTGGCCCTTTTCACGCGCTTTATTCAAAGCAGGCAGCAACATGGCGGCAAGGATCGCGATAATCGCAATAACAACCAGCAATTCGATCAGTGTAAAAAATCTTTTTTTCATAGGAAGCTCCTTTTTCGATCTCTGTTTCATTTTCCGCCGACGTGTGTACGCCAGGCGCCGATTCCATTGGTTCCGACATAAAGCAGATTGCGGTTCCGGGGGTCGAGCGCGAGCCGCCACGCCATGCCTTCGCCCGGCATATCCGAAAGCCGGCCGTAGGTTTTTCCGCCGTCTTCCGTCCGGTAGATGCCGGGCTCATTTGTGTGGCCGACCCACCACGGCGCGGAAACCGCGACGAACCAGCGCTGCGGGTCGGCGGGGTCGACCACGATCCCCTGGCACATCTGCATCGCGTCGAGCGAAGCCTTGCAGAAGTTTTTACCGCCGTCGCTGCTGATAAAAAGCCCGGCATTGGTGCACACCCAAAGGAAATCCGGCGCAGCCGGCAAAGCGGCAATTGCGCGCAGCTGCCGCCCCTTGAACTCCGCCTCACCGATCTTGCGCCAGACCTGTTCGGAGCGGGTGCAGTGAAAGACGCCGTCGGTCGTGGCCGCATAGACATTCCGCCCGTCCGTGGCGAGGTTCGGCAGCGTCTGCCAGTTGTGGCCGAAGAGTTTGGTTTCCGGCAGGCCTTTGCCGTACGCCTTCCAGTTCCTGCCGCCGTCCCGGGTGTGATAGACGTTGCCCGCCCCTTTGGCATTGCCGCTGCAGGCGACGAGCAGTTCGCGGGTATCGCGGGAAAGCGCGACCAGTCCGGTCAGGTAGACATCCTCCCGCGGCAGCCCGTTGGAGCGGTCTTCCCAGGATTTGCCGCCGTCGGTGCTGAAGTGGACTCCGGCCAGCATCGGCTTCCGCCAATCGATCGTACGCGTGATCGCAAGATGGTTCGGGTTGTCGGCCGACATGACCAGCTGCCCGGTCTCATTGATGAGCTGATCGCCGGTTTCCCGGTGTCCGGCGAAGGGCCAGCGGAAACTCTTTCCGCCGTCGACACTCTTGAGCAGCCCGAGGTCGGCGTTGTTCACATAGATCGTATCGGAATTGCTCGGATCGACCGTAATCTGATACACGCAGAGCGTATTGATCCCGCTCGGACAGGCCTTGAAATGGCTGCCGCCGTCGTCGCTGCGCCATACCGTGAAGAAGTCGCCGACGAAAACCCGTTCCGGATTTTTCGGATCGAATACGATGTCGTACGGCGAATTGATCGAGGTGAACGGTTTCCACTTCCGGGCAGTCATGAACCAGTCGTCCGGATAGGAGAGCCCTTTGCGGAAATCCGGAATCGGCCGCACCCAGTTTTTACCGAAGTCGTCGGTGTAAAAGAGTTTCGCTCCTTCGCCCGCGCAGCTGGCCCAGAGCCGCGACGGATGTCCCGGCTGGAATTTGGCGACCCGCACCGTCGTCCCTTCCGGGTGAGGCAGAACTTGCCAGGTCGCGCCGCGGTCGCGGGAAAAGCGGATCCCCTCCTTGCCGCAGGCCGCAATCAGCCAATCGGTGTTGAACGCCGCGCGGCCGATGCCGTTGACGTTCTCTTCGAAGCAAAGCCGCCAGTTTTTTCCGCCGTCCCGGCTTTCGAACACACCGCCGGTACGTTTGGAATCGACCGGCAAAGTCTGGGCGGAGGCGATGATCACCTCCGGGTGATCGGGGTCGGCCATAATGCCGGTGAGGAACTTATCCGCCAGCCCGACGCGCTCCCAATCTTTCCCGGCGTTGCGGGTGCGGTAGAGCCCCTGCGAATAGGTCGCCGCGTAAATTGTATCGGAATTACCGGGCGCGAAACAGAGCCGGTTGCCGTAGCCTTTGCCGTGCGTGCCTTCGCCGCCGAATCCGAGCCGGATCAGCTGCGTCCAGCTTTCGCCACCGTCGTCGCTCCGGAATACCGCGCCCGGATACCAATGCTGCCACGACCAGCTGCCGTTGCCGACGGCCGCATACAGCCGCTGCGGGTTCGCGGGGTCGATGATGAGATCCGACACTCCGTAACAGGTTTCGCGCCGGAATCCCCGGTTGCACATCTTCCAAGTTTCGCCGCCGTCGTCGCTGCGGTGGACGCCTCCTTTATCGGAGAGGCAGTAAACGCGGTTGGAATGATCCGGCGCAATGACGATCCGGCCGATGAATCCGCCGCCGTCGAGGTTCAGCCTCTCCCATTCGCATGGAATTTCCGCCGCTGAAATACACGCGGCGAAGCAGATACAGAGAAGGTAAAATACCCGGGTCATGATTTTCGTTTCCTTTCTTATTTCACGGTTTCCGATAAGTAAAGCGGGGAGCGGTACGCGGATTGAAGCCCGGATACGGCGCATGGTCATATCCCTGCGAGGTGGTCATCTCCGCCGGTCCCGCGAGGTTGTTGAAGAGCACCCAGACGCCGGAAGGCGGACAGACCCAGTCTGAGAGTCCCGCCGTGATGATCTTCACCGGGCACTTGATCCGGGCCGCGAAGTTGACCGTATCGAAATATCCAAGCCCGGGCGCGTAATCCGGCCGCCAGCCGCGCAGCCGCCCGGCGTTGACGCCGCCGAGGTCGCAGAGCCAAGGGATATCGAGTTCGCAGGCACTGACATCCCCGGCAAGCGCCGCCACCGCCGCAGCCTGGAAAGCGCCGTGGCTGCCGCCCTGTATGAAGATATCGCGGCCGTTCCACTCCGACAGGCTCCGTCCGAACTCCAGCGCCCGCAAATCACGCAGGATCATGTTCTTGAAGTAACAGCTGTCCGGCTTCCGGTTCTTCTCGTTATCAAAGCCGTAGCTTTTGAGCTCGCCGCGGGCGAGTCCGTCATAGTATTCCTTTTCGCGGCCGTTTTCGATGCCGTGGGCGTTCACGTAAAAATGGATCGCATCCGCGGATTCGGTGATCCGGGCGCCGGCGACCCCGTAGCCGTGGAAGTGCAGTTTGAGCGGCAAAGAGCCGGGTTTCGCCTCTTTCGGTATCGCAAGATAACCGGAAACGGGGCGGTTCCCGGCACAGGCGATCTTCATATCGTAGACGCGGGAGACGCCGCTTTCGGAGATCAGCTTTTTCTCCAGCACCTCCGGCGGCACGGCAGCGAGCTCCTGTTTCGCCCCCGCCCAGAAAGCGTCGAAATCGGCCGGTTCCGGGATTCCCTGCTTCAGCGTCTCCGGCTTTACGCACGCGCCGAGTCCGAACTGAACCCGGCAGCTCCGCTTATCCCAGACCCGGCTGACCGCGTTGCCGTCGCGGTCGACGAGATCCGCCTTGACCATGACGAAGCCGGGTTTTCCGAGCGATGTGCGGTAGACCGCCGGTTTGTCCGGCGCGGTTCCGATCTTCACCGTCTCCGTTTTGCCGTCGTCGCCGCTGCGTGTGACCCGGAGCGTGCCCGCGGCAGGCTTCCGGTTTTCCAGCAGCTGAAAGGTGAAGACCATCTCTTCGCCGGATTCATACCGGACATCGACCCGGTCGGCGAATCCGGTGACCGTGCAATTCGCATAGTCGGTCGCATAAGACGCCGTTGCGGCCATCAGCATCCATGCGGTAAAAAGCATTGATTTTCGCATATACTATCCTTATTTGCTTTCCCGGATCGCCACCAGGCAGGCCGGATCGATATGAACCTGAGAGGTGCAACTGATGCACCGTTCCGGTTCGATCGAATGATTTTCTCTCGTCATCAGGTCCACCAGCATCTCCGCCGCCGTGCTGCCGAGCTCCCGTGTGGGAAACGGGATTGTGGCGATCGGCAGCGATGTGTCGAGCTCATCGTCGGAGCTGGCGACTCCCAACACGAACAGCTCCCGCGGAATTTCCACGCCGTTGCGTTGCAGCTGCGCAAGAAAATGGCGCAGGAAACGTCCGCCCATGGCCAGAAACAGGGCCGCCGGCCGGGGCTGCTGCTTCAGAAAATCCACCTGGCAGGTGATCGCGCTTTCCAGATTGACCTCCGTCAGCCGGTTGAGCCAGATCCGGTCCGTGTCGCCGCCGAACCGGCTGATCTGTTCCACAAACCCCTCTTTGCGCTGTTCCTGCCCGTAATCTTCATTGCCGCAATAAATCACCCCGAAATCGCGAAACCCGAGATTCCAGAGATAGGCCGCCGCGCTGCCGCCGAACCGGCGGTTGTCGCAGCGGACGACATAACGGTTGCCGCCGCCGCGCACATCGCCGACCTTGACGACGGGAACCGGCAGTTTGTCCAACGATTCGGTCATCTGCTCGAGATTGCTGAGCTCCTGGACAAGAATGCCGCGCAGATTGAATTTATCGACCAGCAGTTCGGCGTCTTCAAG
>JAVBSA010000247.1:0-10204 GCA_031556915.1 Victivallis sp. | reverse complement strand
CACTTCTACGCCCCAAAAAACTGTCAGCATTTTTTCCGCAGGAAAAAATGCGTCGGCACCGGCACCCTGCCGGTCGGGAAGGTCCAGGAGGGGCGACGCGCCCTCCTGGCGGAGTTTGAGGCAGAGCCTCAAGTCCCACGGCTTCATTTGGCAGTGAGAGAGGGTTATTTTTTGGTCCAGATCCGGGTGTTGAGGTCGAGATCGTTGACGATGTCGAAGAGTTGCTGCAGCCGGTTGAAGTGTTTTCGGATGTGGTCGAAATCGGAATAGTCGGCGAACAGGCCGCCGGGCGGTTCAAAGAGATTTTCTTTGATTGCGATGGCGATGATGACCCGGCTGCCGGTGAAGGCGAAGGAGAGTTCGCTGTTGAAACGGCGTTTCAGCTCGACCATTCGTTCCATCATGACGGGGGTGAGGAGATAGCGTGCCTCCACTTCGTTGTGGCCGAAAACGGCGAAGAGCCGTTCGAACTCGATGTTTTCGAGTTTGATCAGTTTGCCGGGCCGGGCGAAGTTCATTTTCTGGAGTGCGTTCCCGATCAGGCTGCCGAACGCGCGTTCCGCGATATCGGGAACCACCCAGGTTCTCGAGGAGAAATCCTTATGGAAATCGGCGATGAAAAAAATTCCATGAAAGATGGGTGTGACTGTCGTTGTTTTGCCGTTGTTCCTCACCTGTGCTGCGTCGATTTCGGCGAGTTGAATCCGGGTGTCGCCGAGGCGGCCTTCGATCAGGTCTTCGGTCGAATAGCGGTTGGGTTTGGTGGCAAATAGTTGTGACGCATTGAATTCGCTGTCCTTGATTCCGTCTTCCGGGCGATAGGTGAAATCGGGGCCGAAAAGGGTGAGGAGTTTGGTCATGACCGTTTTTTTGTAAGTCAACCGGAAATCTTTGGCCGGGGCGTGGAAGAGATAAAGGAGAATGGCCACGCCGATTGCCGCCGCGAGGATTCCAATGACCGCTCCGCCGCAGAGTCCGGCCGCGAGGGCAATGACGGCGGCGACAGCGGCGGCGATGAGGGTGGATTGGGTGCTTTTCCGTTGTTTTTCCTCCAACTCCTTCAGGGCGGGTTCGATTTCGGCGCGGAGGGATTCGAAATCATTCATGGTTCAGGTTCACTTTCGCGGGGGCTTTTTCCGTCTCGGAGATGGAGAAGAGCTCGTGACGCCGGAATCCCATACCTCCTGCAAGCAGGTTGGTCGGGAACAATTCGATCGCCGTGTTGTAATCGGTGACCGCTGCGTTGTAGGTGCGGCGGATGGCGGCAATCTGTTCTTCGATCTCGTTCAGGGTGCGTTGAAGATGCATGACATTTTCCGACGCCCTCAACTGGGGATATGCTTCGACTTGAACCATCAGGTTGCCGAGCAACCCCGACATGCGGTTGTCGATGCGGATGCGTTCATCGTAATCGGCGCCGGAGCGCATCGCCGAGGCGCGCAGCGCGGCCAATTCCTCAAATACGGCGCGTTCGTGCGTCATATACCCCTTGACTGCCGCCACCATATTCGGGACGAGATCGTAGCGTTTTTTGAGCTGCACGTCGATTCCGGCATAGGTGTTCTGAACCCGGTTCCGCTTGGTGACCAGGCTATTGAACATGACAATGACGGTCAGGAGCACCAAGATGAAAACAATGATAAGAAACGTCATGACTTCTCCCATATATTTGCTATGAAATATAACATAAATTTGAGGAGAATGCAATATCCGGGTTAAGATAAATCCGAAGGCGTATGCCGCTCGAGCAGATGCAGTCCGGTGGGAACCGAGAGAAACAACCATGCGGCAAGCAGCAGAAGTGTCAGCGGAGCCGGTTCTGCCCACATTTCTCGCGGAAAAGCCAGGGAGCCCCAAAAGAGAAAGAATGTTCCGGCAAGGATATAGAACATCGTGAAATTCCGAAGCTTTGTTCTGCCTTTCCAACCTCCGATCACGTAAGCGGCGATGGAAATCCCCGCCATCCAGAAAAGCAGAGAGAACGGAAGGTCCGCCAAAATCATCGAACCGAGGACAAAAAACAAAATCGTGAGCGTCAGCAACTGGTTCGCTCCGTCATTCTCGAAGGGAATATCCCGAACATATGGCGCAAACAGCATAACCAGGCAGCAGGTGAGCGGAACACCACAGACAATCAGGCCAAAAGCCATGTATGAATATCCCGGCATGATGATAAAAATATAGCAGGAAAAAAAAAGATTGCAACTTGCGGAAATTCGAAAAAAAGCCTATATTCTCATATTCAATCGGAAAGGAACATTTTATGCACAAGAAACTCTTTGCGCTCTCCTTCCTCCTCTGCGGCCTTCTCCTCGGCGCAGTGGAAATCGACTGGAGCAAGGCGCAGCATGTCCAAACCGGCGCCGATCTCATCAAACTCGAAATCGATCAGCCGCGCCTGATGAAAATCGCCATCCTGAGAATCGACCTCAAAACCCCCGGCCTCCAATTCACCGGAACCGCGCGCGATCCCGATTGGGGCAAGCCCATGCCCGATTACGAAAAAGCCAACATCCGCACCAAGCGGATCCGAACCAGAGACTTCCTCCTCAACGCACGCAACGACGCCAAGCTCAACATGATCGTTGCCGCCAACTCCGCCCCATGGTGGCCGTGGACAAAACCGTTCACCCACAAATACGCACACCCCGCCGGCCTCGGAATCCTCAACGGCGAAGTTATCTGCGATACCAAACCGCATAAAGCCGTATTCGTCGTCTACGAAAACGGCAAAATCGACATCACTGCCGACGTGCCCGAAAAAGATTACTCCTCAATCCGCCTCGCCGCAACCGGATTCGCCATCATCCTCAAAGACGGCGAACTCCTCGAAGGCGGCAGCTACGAAAAAGCACTCCAACCCCGAATCGCATACGGACTCTCCAAAGACCGCCATTACCTCTATATCATAACCATCGACGGCAGGCAGAAAGAATGGAGCCTCGGAGCAACCGGCCTCGAAACAGCGGAATTCCTCAAAGAAGCCGGCAGCTACGACGCAGTCAACATGGACGGAGGCGGATCCGCCACACTCTGCTACTGGAACGCGCAAACCGAAAAAGTCGTCACCGTAAACCGCCACACAGCAGAAGGATACGAACGCCCCGTCGGCTCCAATATCGGCATTTACCTGCGCTGAACCGTGGGAACCAGAGGAGGGCAAAGCGCCTCCTTTGGTTCCACGGGGGTTAGAACTTGATGACTTCGTTTTTGCGGGCTGATTCGAAGATGGCTTCGATGAGTTTCAGCGAATTGCGAAGTTGGCTGTGTGTGACGATGGCTTTTTCTTTGCCGTTGAGGGTGGCGATGATATTCTTGTAATACTCCGCCCAATCCGACTTCACTTTGTGAATGGGGAATGATTTTACGGTTTTCTCGTTGCGGGGAGCCATGGTGCGGGTGAGCCCGGCTCCGGCGACGATCGGCGGAACGTCGTCTTCGCCGCGGTCGATGATCTTTGTGATTTCGCCGTCGCAATCCCAGTTGCGGATGACGGCCGAGCCGTTTTCGCCGAAGGCGTACCAGCGTGTTTTCTCGATATAGTGGCAGGTGCCGACTTCGACGTACCATTCGGGGCCGTTTTCGAAGCGGGCGAGAACGGTGAATCCTTCGTCGCACTCGTGATTGGTGAGATGGGTCAAGGTGGCGTAGACGGAAAGGAGTTTATGTCCCTCCATCATCTGCAGCATCTGGTCGAGGAGGTGAACTCCCCAGTCGAGCAGCATTCCGCCGCCGCACTTTTTTTCTTCGCGCCATCCGGCGGGTATGCCGCGGGAGCCGAGGACGGTGGATTCGATGCGGTGCACTTTGCCCAGTTCGCCGTCTTCGACGATTTTCCGCAAGGTGAGATAGTCTTCATCCCAGCGGCGGTTCTGGTGGACGGTGAAGAGTTTGCCGTATTTTTCGGCGGCGCCGACCATGGCTTCGAGTTCTTCGGTATCCATGGCGACCGGTTTTTCGCAGATGACGTTTTTGCCGGCGGCGAGTGCGGCGATGACGATTTCCTTATGGACGTCGTTCGGGGTCGCAACGGTGACGAGGTCGATCCGCGGGTCCGCGAGAAGTTCTTCGCGTGAGGCGTAGGCGTGGATGCCGCGGCTTTTCGCCAGTTCGTTCTGTTCCGGGAGGATGTCGTAAACGCCGATCAGTTCGATCCCGTCCACGCTCTGCATCTTTTCGGAGTGGAAATTGCCCATTCCGCCATAGCCGATTACGGCTCCGCCGATTACTTTAGCCATCGTCATTCCCAATGAGTTTGCGGTTGCTATTATTTGGAAGGTTATTGATTCAATATACCGCCGATATTTCGAGATGCAATATGAAATTTCTCTGTTTTTTTTACGTTTCCTATTGTTCCGGTTGCGGCCGGAGAAGATGGCGGTATATTATTAATAACGAAAAACTCTGGTGAAAGCACTTTAAATGAAATTCCTCGCCTATCTTTTTGTGATTCTGGCGGGAACGGCAATCGTCATCTGCCTGTTGCCGTTTATCCTGTTCTTCCTGCTGCTGCAGCTCCTGATGGGGCGCCCGGTTGTCCGCACCGGCTATTTCCGCCGTTCCGCTCCCCGGGAACCGGAGCAACCGGAGACGGAAGTTCCCGCCAGCGAAGCGATCATCGACGCCGAAGTCGTCGACCTGCCGGACGGCTTTATCGAGATCGAAAACGACACGAACTCACAAAAGACGCAGTAATATCACAAATTACAATCTCATCCACTCTTGTTTTCCCGCTAAACGCGGCTATTTTGGTATAGAAACCACAAAAACAGGAGTTTTTCGATGAGTAAAATCAACGTCACCATCTGGAACGAGTTCCGTCACGAAAAGCACAATGAAGGAATCAAAGCGATCTATCCCGACGGCCTCCACGCGGCCATTGGCAAAGGAATCGCGGCCGACGACCTCAATATCCGCCTCGCCGCCCTCGATGATCCGGAACACGGCCTCACCGAAGAGGTGATCAACTCCACCGACGTGCTGGTCTGGTGGGGCCATTGCGCCCACCATGAGGTGAAAGACGAAATCGTCAGCAGGGTTCACAAGCGCGTGCTTGAGGGAATGGGGCTCATCGTGCTGCACTCCGGGCACTTCTCCAAAATCTTCAAGGCGGTCACCGGTTGCTCGGGTTCCCTCAAGTGGCGCGAAGCGGGCGAAAAACAACGCCTCTGGAACATCTCCCCGACCCACCCGATCACACAGGGGATCGGCGATTTTTTCGAGCTCGCCCACGAAGAAATGTACGGCGAACGCTTCGACGTTCCGCGCGATGCGGAACTCATCTTCATCTCCTGGTTCGAAGGCGGCAACGTTTTCCGCAGCGGTTTCACCCTGGAGCGCGGCTACGGCAAAGTGTTCTACTTCCAGCCCGGCCATGAATCCTACCCCAACTACTACGATGAAAACATCCTCCGGGTCATCGGCAACGCCGTTCGCTGGGCAAAGCCCGTCTTCTTCCGCGAAATGAAGGCCCCGATGACTCCGGCGCTGGACGAAATCCGTTCCGTCGACACCGCGGTCAAAGCAGGCGTCCAACAGAACGCCGACGGTTCCAACAAATAAGGGGTATATTATCATGGCTAAGTTGAAAGCTGGCGTGATCGGCCTCGGCATGGGCTGGAATCACCTTCAAAGTTACATGGCGCACCCCGATGTCGAAGTCGTCGCCATCGCCGACCGGCGCTCAGACCGCCGCGAAAAAGCGAAAAAAGAATACGGCTCCCTCAAAATCTACGACGAAGGCATCGAGATGCTCCAAGCCGGGAAGTTCGATATCCTCTCGGTCGCCGTTCCCAACAACCAGCACAAGGACCTTACCGTCGCCGGGCTCGAAGCCGGTGCGAACGTCCTCTGCGAAAAGCCGATGGCGCTCGACACCGCTGAAGCCGAAGAGATGCTCGCGGCGGCGAAAAAAGCGAACCGCAAACTCGGAATCAATTTTTCCTACCGGTTCACTCCGCAGTCGCGCGCAATGAAGTCGCTGGTGGAAGACGGGCGCGTGGGTGAAATCTATTATGCCCGGTCGGTGTGGCTCCGCCGCCGCGGCGTTCCCGGCCTGGCGGCCTCCGCATTCGGCGCCCAGGGCGGCGGCGCGGGCAGCTGGTTCTTCGATAAATCGCAGGCCGGCGGAGGCCCGTTGATCGACCTCGGAGTCCACCGTCTCGACCTTGCGCTCTGGATGATGGGCTACCCCGAACCCGCCTGGGTCCTCGGCAGCACCTACGCCAAAATCGCCCCCGGAATCGCCAAGGCGCAGAAACTCGACTACACCGTCGAAGATCTTGCCTGCGCCATGATCAAATTCAAAAACGGCGCGACGCTCGAGCTCGACGCCTCCTGGGCTTCGAACATCAAGGAAAACGAGCAGATGTCCACCCGCCTCATCGGCACCCAGGGCGGAATCTATCAGTACAACCTCAACGAAGGTTACAGTTACGACGTCGAATATTACAGCGAAATCGACGGCAAGCAATTCGACAGCCGGTTGCACTCCTCGCCGGAGACGAAGAACTCTTACACCCTCTTTGCGGACAGCGTACGCGACAACACCCCCTTCCTGGTTCAACCGGAAGAGGGCGTCACCGTCATGCGCTTGCTCGACGCCATCTACAAATCGGCCCGCACCAACGCGCCCGTCCAGTTTTAAGGCAGGGGGCGACAACGTCGCCCGGGTCCAGGGCCTTTCGGCCCTGGTGCGGATTCCAAAGAAGAGCATAACCCTTTGGCGGAGTTTGAGGCGGAGCCTCAAGTTACGTGCGCGGAGCGAAACAGCTACATCGGAAAAATCTGGATTTTTCCCGTGGAGCGCACGCGGTATTTTTGACCGTCAGGTCAAAAATGCCATGCACGGCTCCGCAGGGCTCCCACAACGATGCAGTTTTAAAAATCGTGGGAGCCTGACAGGGGTCGGGGTCTGTTTGTCCAGGCGGTCAAAGCAGACCGTCGCCCGCACAGGTGGCGGAAAATTTCTGACGAAATTTTACTTTTTCAGCGTCCCCGGCGCGCGAGAAAACTTGAGGCTCCGCCTCAAACACCGCCAAGGGGCTCCGCGCCCCTTGGAACCTCGCCAGGGCCGAAAGGCCCTGAACCCGGTCGGCTTCGCCTCCCTACTTCCTGTAAAGGGCACAGGTATCCGGAGCCCCCGCGATAAGCATCGCTTTCTCCGGCAGAATCGGCGCCCCCCCTTCTCCGAAATTGACGACAAAGATGTAACTTCCATACTGAACCGCACGGAACAACCCCGGCTGCGAAAACTGCCGGAATTCCTCCGCTTCTCCCACGGTGATGGCCGCGCCGTTGTCGAGGGCGACGTATCCGGGGCGGAGGCGGTCGGCGGGAGTCTCGTAGGAACAGCAGATTTCATCGGCGAAGAGCGAATACATGAAAGGGCCGTGCTTGCGGTGGATGACGATATTGCGTTCCGCCGGGCGGCGGATCTGCAGTTCGCCGCCATAGACGCGGCAGAAGGTGACGAGGCCGTCGACGCCGACCCGGTCGGATGATTGGCTGTAAGTGCGTTTTTCGCCGTTGAAAAGGTCGTTCGGCACCTGGAGGCAAATTCCTTTGATTTCGGTGACGGCTGCTTCTTTTATGATGTCGGCGTATTCCAGAATGAGCATGGTATGCCCGTCGGGGAGAGCGGCGACGGCGGTCTGGTGCCGGGCGAACGCATAAACGCCCTCATTTTCGCCCAGCGGATTGATTTCGCGCCATTCGCTCACACCGCGGGAGAGGAAACCGCCGGGGAACATGGTGTAACTGTGCCGCCCGTGGTTGGATTCCGCCGTGCACGCGGTGGCGAATCTGCCGCGGAGATTTCCCTGCCATTCAGCCAGGTCGCTCCGTGACTCCGGCAGGCAAAGTCCGGTCGGTCCCTGGGCGCCGTGCCAGACGAAGGAGCGGACGACTCCCTTTTCGCGCAGAAAGGTCGCGCCGTGAAGTTGGTCATGCCAGGCAAAATCGGTATTTTCTCCGGGAGTCCCTGCCGGAATGTCGAACTTCTTGCGCCAATAAACGCCGTAGGAGAGGCAGAGGAAGGCGTCCGACTCCAGCCGCGCATAGTAGTAGTAATTCATGCTTCGCAATTGGGCGAGCCGTTTGCCGTAGTAGCTGCCGTCGCCGTTGTACGCAACTTCGGTCCGCACGATGTCGAGCCATCCTTCTTCGAAGGCGGTGGCGTCGCCGAGGTAGTCGGCGGCGAAAAGCCACGCCGGAATCGCATAGTTCTGGCAATAGGTGTAACGGGCGCGGGTGTCGCCGCCGATGCGGAGCAGACGCCCGTCCGGGAAGGTGCATTTCTTCACCAGCGCCCAGAGGTCCGCGACATGGTGGTAGAGTTCCGGCGGCGGCTCGAATCCGCGTTCCTTGCAATAAAAATGGAGCATGGCGATGTTGGAGAGGCAGATGACCATGTAGCCGACGTTGAGGTACGCGTGGTGGTCGAGCGACCAGTTTTCGGTGAAATTGTACGCTTCACCGCCGTCGGAGGGGTGCGACAGCCCGGCGAGGAAAAATTCGACCGCCTTTTTCCGGAACTCCGGCGCAAGCGGTTCATCGGGATATTCGAGTGCGGTACGGAGGAGGATTCCGCCGTTCCAGATGTTGGATTCCGGCTTGTTTTTGCCGGAGGTACCGAGAACGTTCTGTTCGACGGGATACTCTTTGAGGAGCCATTCCGACTCGGTCAACATCATTTTTTTGATGCGGCACTTGTCGTCGCAGGTCAGGTGTTCGCGGATCGCGTTGACTCCGTGCGCCATGCGCTCGAGGCCGAGCACGCTGATCCAGTGACATCCCCACTGTTTGCCGTCGCTGGCGGGAACATCGCCGGTGACATGGGTGCGGAGCGCGTAACGGAGCAAAGAAAGCGCGGTTTCGCGCAGCTCCGGTTTTTCCTGCGAGAGAACGGCGAGCGCGGCGAACACGTTGCAGTTGCTCTGGGTGGGCCAGTGGGCGCTTTCTCCGGTGCCGTAATATTGCAGGTCCGGGCCGGCTTGCCGCAGGAAATCGGGCAGTTTCGCCAGGAACGGCTTCATAAGTTCAAGATAATCGGATGCGGCGATCATAAAAGAGACTCCTTTTTTGGGTTTGCCATATATTATACCCGATCGACACGGTTTTCGGAATGGCTGCAAAGCGCATTCTCATGAACGATTCGACTGAAACACCAGTTTACGATTTCAGACCAGAGCATCTGCCGCTTCTTGGCCGCAGAGTGAAACAGTCTTACAGAATTCAGATTTTTTTATTTTCAGCCTTGAAAAACAGAACCCATTCGGTTACATTGAAACAGCAACAGGGAACTCAATTTTATGATTTTAAGTTTTCGGCATAAGGGTTTGGCGCGTTTTCGTGAAACGGGTGACACCAGAGGGATACAGGCGAAACATGCCGTCAGGCTGCGACTGATTCTGTTTCACCTGGAACTGGCCAGAACGGCACAGGAAGTGAATTTTCCCGGCGCCAAACTTCATTTGCTGGAACCGCGTAATGCCGGAATTTATGCGATAAGCGTATCCGGGAACTGGCGCGTCACCTTTCGAATGAACGGCGAAAACGTTGAGATTGTAGATTATCTGGATTATCATTAAGGAGCTTGCTATGAGTGACAAAGAAAAAGTATATCCGGCTTGCCGTTTGGAAGATTGCACTGCTTGTCCTCCGCACCCCGGTGAAATGCTGAAAGGGCTGTATCTCGATGAGTTGCATATCACCATCGGTGAGTTTGCCGAGCGGATTGGCGTATCCCGCAAGGCTATTTCCATGATCGTGAATGGGCGCAAGAGTATCACCCCGGAGATGTCGATTCGGTTCAGCAAGGCGTTGAATACCCGCCCCGATTTGTGGCTCGACTTTCAGGCCAGCTATGACTTATGGCAGGTCAAACACATGAAAGGCAGTTTTTTCGACAAGATCAAACCGTTTGCCGCGATGGTTTGAGCGTAAATAGCCCAACAGTTCTTTGCATTTCACACCCCGGATTCCTCCGGGGTTTCTGTTTTTCAGACATTGAGAGTCGTGCCCCGAAAGCTCCGGGAGATACGATATTCATGAATAATTAAACTAACCCAACTTCCGCACTCTAAAAAACGCAAGAATTTTTCCTGAGCTCAGCAGAGGGATCCCCGTCTCTCCTGTTGAGCTCAAAACTTTTCACATTGTCATTTGTTGTGCCACCTACTTTTTCGATGTGCGGCTTGACATT
>JAVBSA010000188.1:0-7004 GCA_031556915.1 Victivallis sp. | reverse complement strand
CACTTCTACGCCCCAAAAAACTGTCAGCATTTTTTCCGCAGGAAAAAATGCGTCGGCACCGGCACCCTGCCGGTCGGGAAGGTCCAGGAGGGGCGACGCGCCCTCCTGGCGGAGTTTGAGGCAGAGCCTCAAGTCCCACGGTGAGCGAAATCAAGCAGAAACGATGTATTGTTCTGGTAAAATTTCTTTGGCGGGAGTATATTATTTCGAATAAGCCAACGGGGAAATTATTGTGAATTTTTTAAGTCAACTCAATCCGGAGCAGGCGGATGCCGCTGGTACCGTTACCGGGCCGGTGCTGGTTCTGGCGGGCGCCGGAACCGGCAAGACGCGGGTGATCACCTACCGGATCGCTCATATGCTTTCGATCGGGATCATACCGGAACAGATTCTCGGCATGACCTTCACCAATAAGGCGGCGCGCGAGATGAAGGAGCGCCTGGCGCAGCTGGTTGATCCCAGGGTGGCGAACCGGGTAACGCTGGGGACCTTTCACAGTTTCTGCATCCGGGTGCTCAGACGCGATGCGGCGAAGCTGGGGTATCTGCCCGGTTTTACAATTGCGGACGACTCCGACCAGCAGGGATTGCTCAAACAGGCGGCCGGGAATATTGTCGGCTTCGAGAAGACGCCGCTTCCCGAGGTTCACGCGATGATCGGGCGTTGGAAGAACAAGCTGCTGACTCCGAAAGATGCGAAAATAGCGGCCAACAACGCTTTCGAAGAGGCTGCCGCATTGATTTACGAGCGTTATCAGGAGTTGCTCGAGCTGCAGAATATGCTTGATTTCGATGACATGCTGCTTCTGGTTCACCGTCTTTACACGGACTTCCCCGAGGTGCTGGCTCATTACCGGGATCGTTACCACTATCTTTTGATTGATGAATACCAGGATACGAATGCCGCGCAATTTACTTTGGTGAAGATGCTGGTGGGGGATCGTTTCAATCTCTGCGTGGTGGGGGATGCCGACCAGAGTATTTAGTCCTGGCGCGGGGCGGAGGTCGAGAATATTTTGAATTTCCCCGAGCATTTTCCGGGCGCCAAGGTGGTGAAGCTGGAGCAGAATTACCGTTCGACTTCAAAAATCCTGCATGCGGCCAACGCGGTGATCGGCAGTAACCCCAACCGTCATCAGAAGAGGCTATGGTCGGATCTGGGGGAGGGTGAGGAGATTGACATCGTCAAGACCACCGGCGGAGAGGCGGAAGCCGACTTTATTGCCGGGATGATTGCGCAGATGAAGAACGATGCCGATCATCCATATGCGTACAAGGATTTTGCGATTCTCTACCGTTCCAACTATTTGACGCGTGAGTTGGAGCAGGGGTTGCGGAAACTCCAGATTCCTTACCGTCTGGTGGGGGGGCAGGAGTTTTACAAGCGCCGTGAAATCAAGGATGCGGTTGCGTACTTGAAGTTGCTGGTGAATCCGAAGGAGGATCAGAGTCTGTTGCGGATTCTGGGAACGCCTCCGCGCGGATTGGCCGGCAAGACGGTGGATGCGTTGAAAGTAGCGCGTGCTTCCGGGCACCGTTCGATGTTGGAGCTTCTGTGCGACGGGGAGTTCCGCAAGACCTTATCGGGCAAGGCGGAGGAGTCGGCGAAGGAATTTGCCGATGCCTATCGCCATTACCGTGAAACCTTCAAGGAACCGGGTGGTTTGGCGCGAAAGATCGATGGTTTCCTGCGTGACATCGGTTATCTGGATGGTTTGCAGCGGATTTACAAAGATTTGAATGACGCGATGAAGCGTCGTGAGAACGTGGATGAGTTCGTGAGTGCGATTGCGCAATATGAGGGGCGTCGTGCGGAGCCTGCGACATTGCTGCAATATCTGGAGGATTTCGCGTTATTGGAGGAGAGTGATCGTACGGAGGAAAAGGAGACGGACGGGAATGCGGTGACGCTTTCGACGGTTCATGCGTCGAAGGGGTTGGAATTTCCTGTGGTTTTTCTGGTTGCGTTGGAGCGTGATATTTTTCCGCATGAGCGTGCGGTCGGCGAAGGTTCCATCGATGAGGAGTTGCGATTGTTTTATGTGGCGATCACCAGGGCGCGGAGGAAATTGTTTATTTCCCGTGCGACGCAGCGTTTGAAGCGTGGTTTTATGCAGCCGAGTTCGCCGTCGCCGTTTTTGAGTTTGCTGTGTGATGAGGTGGAGTGCGAGAGAAGGCCGGAGGAGTTGATTAAGGAGGCGGATGCGGATCGGGTGAGAAAAGCATTCGCGGACATCTTCAAGATGTTGGAATAAAAAAAGAAAAAAACCGCCGAAGGCGGCACAATAGCCCCACCATCGTGGGGTCGCAGTCCAGCGCGCGAAATGCGCTGGTCGCTCCCCCAAAGCCGCCCGTGGGCGGCAGGGAGCGAAATGGGTAGCCGCGTCAGCGGCGTATTCTTACCATCCTTATCCGCATAAGCGCTGTCCCGCAAAATGAGCGTAGCGATTTTTGCGGTGACGGTAGCGCGTTGCGGCGGGCCGGTCATATGCAGAAGTTCCCGGATGCAGCAACGCGCCACTGTCACTTTTCTCTCGACTTCGCTCGAAAAAAGCGCCGGCGCTTATGCTGATCGGAGGATAAAGTACGCCGCTGACGCGGCTACCAATTTCGCTCCCTGCCGCCCACGGGCGGCTTTGGGGGAGCGACCAGCGCATTTCGCGCGCTGGACCGCGACCCCACGATGGTGGGGCTTTTGTGCCGCCTTCGGCGGTTGTTTTTATTTTTTTGAAAACAGTTTACGCACAAACTCCGGGTTCCGGAAGGCGGCACTGTGCAAATCCGTGTTGTAATACTGCAGATCCATCCCTTCATCCCCCCTTGCCGGCTTCGTCACATCCGCTACGTCCCCCGCCAGCAACGCGCCGATATTCCCGCTCGGATAGGTCGGCACCAGAATCGACGCATAACCCACCGAACGGAACACCGCACGCGAAACCCGGTACAAATCCGCAACCACATCCGGCAAAATATACGGGGATTCCGCCTGCGTGGCAATGATTCCACCCGGACGCAACGCCGTTTTCATGTCACGGTAAAACGCCTCGCCGAACAACGGAGCTCCAGGCCCGCCCGGATCCGTCGAGTCGACAATGATCACATCATAATAACCCGCCTTGTCCTTCACGAAAAGACTGCCGTCGGCAATATGCACGGAAACACGCGGATCATCGAAACCACAGGCGACAAACGGCAGAAATTCACGCGCCGCATCAATCACACCCTGATCGATCTCGCAGATGTCCATCACCTCAACACAGGCATGACGGGCAATCTCACGCAATACCCCGCCGTCGCCGCCGCCGATCACCAGCACACGGCGCGGATCGGGATGCGCAAACAGAGGCAGGTGCGCCATCATTTCATGGTAGGCGAATTCATCGAACTCCGTGAGCTGAATAATCCCGTCAAGCGTCAGCATCCGCCCCAACGTCCGCGTTTCATAAACGTCGATCTTTTGAAACGCAGTCTGCTTGCTCAACAACATCGCAGTCGACTCGACCGTCAAACCGAAACCGTTGATCTCCGGTTCGGCCGTCCAGATATTCGCCATCTTTCCCCCCTATTCAAACTTTGCCAGTTCGTAATCCACGTCGCGACCGGTCCAGCAATAGGTGCAGACCTTGTCCGGATCAATTCCGATCGCATTGATCAAATACTCCAGCTTCTGGAATTTCAGGGTGTGAAGATTCAAGTCCTTGCGGATCTCTTCGACCATCGCATTGTATTTGGGCGAGTTGAACACCAGATATTCCCGGATCTTCTCGTCGGAAGTCTCACGGCCTTCAAGTTTTTCAATGGCGCGCCTGGCCGCCAGGTCGAGCTCGGTGCGCGAACGTGAGAAGTTGAGGAACTTACAGCCGAACGTAAGCGGCGGACAGCTCGAACGCATATGAACCGCCTTCGCCCCCCGTTCGTAAAGCCGGATCACCGTGTCGCGCAGCTGCGTGCCGCGAACGATGGAGTCGTCGCAGAAAAGCATCCGTTTCCCTTCGATCTCCTCCTGCACCGGGATGAGCTTCATCCGGGCGATGAGGTCGCGGGCGGCCTGGTTCTGAGGCATGAAACTGCGCGGCCAGGTCGGAGTGTATTTGACGAAACTGCGGCGGTAAGGCTTGCCGGCTGCGCCGGAGTAACCGATCGCATGGGCGATGCCGGAGTCGGGAATGCCGCATACCGAATCGATTTCCGGCAGAACATCCAAATCCTGCGCCGCCATGCTTTCGCCGTTGCGGTAACGCGCGGATTCCGTGGTGATTCCTTCGTAAACACTCGAAGGATAGCCGTAGTAAACCCAGAAAAAGGCGCAAATCCTCATCACGTCGGAGGGAGCGTGTTTCTGGATCACGCCCCGTCTCTGGCTGACTTCGACGATTTCGCCCGGTCCGAGTTCGTGCTTGAGCTTGAAATCGAGGTTCGGAAAGGCGGAACTCTCCATCGAAACCGCGTAGGTTCCCGGCTTCTCGCCCACCAGGACCGGAGTACGGCCGAACCGGTCGCGCGCCGCGTAGATCGTGTCGTTGTGAAGAACCAGGATCGAACAGGAACCGTCGATCATCTGTTGGGCATAGTGGATTCCTTCGGCCAGCGTGTTCTTGCGGCCGATCAGCATGGCGATCACTTCGGTGGGATTCAGCTCCCCGTCGTTCGATTCGGAGAAATGGCAGGCGCCCGCCTCGCAGGCGGCCCTGGCGATCTCATTGATGTTGTTGATCCGGCTCACCGTGACGATTCCGAAGGTGCCGAATTTGCCGGTGATGATAAGCGGCTGGTCTTCGTAGTCGCTGATGACGCCGATCCCGGTGCTGCCATAGAATTTGTCGATGTCGTCGTCGAATTTGGAACGGAACTGGGCGTTGGAAATGTCATGAATCCGCCGGGTGATCCGTCCGTTCGACTCGGTTACCGCAAGCCCGCCTCGCCGCGTACCCAGATGGGAATGATAATCAGTTCCGTAAAACAGATCGCAAATGCAATCGTGATCGGAAGCGACTCCGAAAAAACCGCCCATAATGTTCTCCAGGAAAGAAATTTTTGTCTGCCATGCCAATTGATTAATTTACCATGGCAAAGCGGATTCGTCAAACTTTATCGCAAAGAAAAACAGCGGAGAGCCGATAAAAGAGGTTTGCCGGAATTTTCTCCATTTCCCGATTGCTTTTTGCCGGCAGTGTCTGTATATTTTTGGAACTGGTGTTTTATCCCCGAGAGAATATTTGAATGGCAAGCAGCTCCAGGCTCGTTATGCTTGGCACCATATTGGGTGCCGCAATTTTCATTCTGCAGATTGGCAATCTGTTTGTGATCGCGGGAGAATTCTTTCCGCAATTGCTTTTCTGGGTGTTTATGGCTTCGGATGCTGGTGAACTCGTATTCCTTCTCGCCATTACCTCGTGGTTCTCCGGCCTGATTTACATGGCCGTATTTTACCTCGTCCGCCATCTGGTAATGCGCCGACGTGGCAACGATGGGAATTCCGGAAAATGAAGAAGCCAGTTTTGCTCAAGCGCTATTCGGTTCTATTCCTGTCGCTGAGTTTTTTATTCACATTTTTACTTTTTATTGGAATGTTTTTTCCAGCCCTTAAACCAATTTATTTGTATTTGTTTACATTCCTGCCCGAAAGCGTCAACAGAATCAGAACCCATAACATATGGATCCCTCTGGGAATTTTCCTGTTGTACTATTATATTCTGTCTTCCGCCGCGGCTTTGATTATCCTGGCGCTGAAAATATTTTTCTTTAATGAGAAGAGCCAATTGCAGAACTATTTTGTCCGCTTTTGCGTCTTACCGGGCGCTTTTGCCGCCTTGAGGTGCTTTTTTGCGTAGCGCTGCTACGCCTGAAGCACCTCAAAACGACAAAATCACCCGATAATCCGGCAAAATCATGACAAAAAAGTAGTTTTGCAATTGGCTCAGAAGAGAAAATGACGAAAAAGCGATTGTTGATTTATACCGTGTCGGCAGTTTTCGCCGGTGTCGCCAGTACCGTTCTATGGTACTGGTTGCTGGTTGAGTTTCCCACTATCAAAGAGAACGATTCCTATCGTTATCTCATGGATCGTATCATATTTCCATTGGTTCCCCGTTTTACGCGCGGAGACTTGGGAATTCTTTTGGGTTTCTGGTGGATATCCGCGATGTTTCTGACTGCGTTTTCCGCAATCAGCTTTGCGATGATTCTGATTGTGCACTCGATCTGTAAAATCGTGAAAACCGATTTTCGCTGAATACCACGCGGTCCCGGGCTTTTTTTTAATATACAAAGAGCGGCACCATTATAAGGGCGGTACCATTATATTTGATCTGCCCCCCGCTTATTCAAAGACTGCTTTGAGGGCGTGGCGGCCGATGCGGCCGCGACCGCGGCGGTCGATGGCTTCGAGCAGCAGTGCGGCCGCCCGGCCTCCGCACTCCTTGCGCGGAATCCGAATCGGCCGGTATTGCTCCGGCATTCCCGGCAAGTCGAGGCCGTCGCAGCCGATCACCGGAATCGATACCCCGTTTGCCGCAAGAATCGGCACGATTTCAGGGACCAGGAAGTCAAAGCCCACGATCAGTGCATCCGGCCTGGTTCGCGCCAGCATCCGCAGAATCGCCCTGCGTCCATGCCCCAACCGCGGCCAGGCGCCCTCGACCAGATCCGGATCGACCTGCGCGTATTTCTGGACGGCTTTCAGATAAGCCTGATATTTCTGGAGCACCCCCAGATCGATATAGGTCTGAATATGGCCGATGAATCCGATCCTGCGGCAGCCGGAGCGCCAGAGGAACTTCACCGCGTCGGAGATTCCGTCGTGGAAATCAAAGTAGACGGCCGGAATATCCGGGTCGGCGATTTCATCCCCCGCGCAGATCATTGGGATTCCGGTACCGCGGATCATTTCCAAAGGACGCATCTCGTTTATGCCGAGCACGATTCTGCCCGCCGCCTCGGAAAGCTGCACGTTCTCCATATCGAACAGGTGAGTATCGGGGTGGTGCTCCACCTTGTTGAGGATCA
>JAVBSA010000625.1:0-3548 GCA_031556915.1 Victivallis sp. | reverse complement strand
TATTGTTACATATTAGGTAAGTATTTTCGGCGAGGGCCGAAATTGGGCCTCAAAGTCGGCGGCATACCGTAAAGGCTTCTCTCCCCGGGGGGTGCAAAAGGTGGAGCCCGAGGAGGCTAAAGCAATGGCCTCCTCGGCGCCCACGACTTGGCTGGCTCAGGCGCTCCGGAAGATAACTCAAGCTCTGGTTCGGCAATAAAAAAACTTGCACATCGTGTTATTTTTCTTCCGTATCCACCTCCTGGCTCGAGCATGCACGCGTTTATTTCGATATGATCCGGAAACGCCTGAACCTGAATTCGGAATCCCATTGGCTCATAAGTGAGACTTTATCTTGCAAATCCGGCAAAAAGCACTTGCCGGAATGCATGATAAGTCTCACTTATTTCTTAACGCCCCTTTACGACCACCAGATTTTTTCTTCGTTCATTTTCAAGAGTTATCGCATTGACTTTTTTCCGAAAAGAGGTTAAACTAACAGAATAATATCTGAAATTTTTCAAGACAGGAGCTGAACGATGGCCAGGCACAGTAAATGGGCGAATATCAAGCATAAGAAGGAAGCCGCCGGCAAGGTGAAAGGCAAAGCCTTCTCCCTCATCGCCAAGGAAATCGTGGCCGCCGCCATGCAGGAGCGGACCAAACTCCATGCCCGGAACTTTTCCCGGCGCCGAACGGCGGCGGCAACCCGCGGGATTTATGAAAAAGCAGGCAGTGCGCTATGAGAATTTGTCATGTCAACTATTACGCGGCCAAGGTCGGCGGAGGAATCGCCGGGCTCCGGTTGCACCGGGCGCTGAATCGCTGTACGGATGCGGAGTCGCTGCTGGCGGTGATCGACGACTGCGGAGAAGACGCAATCACGCTCTGCGGCCCCGCCAAACGCCGCTTCCTGGAGCTGGAACAGACACTCCTTCGCCGGGTTTATCATTATCAGCGGAGCGAAAATTTTACGGCGCATACCTTCAATCTGATTCCCGGCGGCCTCTGCGGCGCCATCGCCCGGCTTTCACCCGATGTCGTGCATCTGCACAGTATTGTGGGCGAGATGCTTTCCATCGGTGAAATCGCTTTCCTCGCCCGGAATTTCAAAGTGGTCTGGACTCTCCACGACTCCTGGCCGTTCACCGGGAGCGAACAGCATCCCCGCCGGGACTCCCGCCGGTTCGTCGAGGGGTACCTCAAAAACAACCGGGAAGATCCCGGCGCCGACTTCGACCGGCTGCTGTGGGAACGCAAGCGGAAGCTCTGGGCCGGACTCGATATCACCTTCATCTCGCCAAGCAACTGGATCGACTCCATGCTCCAGGCCAGCCTTCTCTGGAAAGGCTGCCGGAGCCGGGTGATCGGCAACTGCATCGACACGGATCAGTTCAAACCGGCGGATAAGGCGGAGGCGCGACTGCGGTTGAACCTCCCCCAGAACGTTTTCCTGCTCGGATTCGGCGCGGGAAACATCGCCGATGTGAACAAGGGGGGGAATGAGTTGCGGACACTGCTGGATCGCCTGGCCGGAACCGGAATCGAACTGGCCACCCTGGGACCCGGCGCCCTGAATGTCCCGCTCGGGCACCATCCGCTCGGCGTCGTCAAATCACCGGAGAAAATGGTTGACTTTTACAACAGCTGCGACCTCTTCCTCTCCACCTCCAAGTATGACAACCTGCCGAATATGATCATGGAATCGATGGCTTGCGGAACCCCCGCCGCCGCTTTCGCCAACGGCGGCATCCCGGACCTGGCCGGAAACGGCAACGGAATCCTGACGGAGGGGAATGAACCGGTCCCCCTGGCGGAACGCATCCTGCAGTTCCGCGACACGGACCGCGGGGAGCTGGGAACACGGGCGCGCGAACATATCCTGGCCAATTACAACATGGAATCCATCGCCCGCCGGCACCTGGAGCTCTACCGGGAACTCTGACCCAGCACCGATTCGGCGTGTTTGAGGGCTGATGGGCCGCCGCCCAACATGCGGCCGATCTCTTCGATGCGCTCGGCGAAAGTGAGTTCTTTGGAGACGGAACAGGTGCGGCTGCCTTCGGTGAATTTTTTGACGCAGAAATGGCGGTCGGCCCGGGCGGCGACTTGCGCCAGGTGCGAAATGCAGAGGATCTGCCGGTGGCAGCCGAGGGCTTTGAGTTCTTCGCCGACCCGGTTGGCGGTTTCACCGCCGATATTGACGTCGATCTCGTCGAAGACGACGGTCGGGATCGAATCGGCGTCGGCGAGCACCGTCTTGAGGGCGAGCATCAGGCGCGAGAGTTCGCCGCTTGACGCGATTTTCCGCAATGGGCGCACCGACTCGCCCGCGTTGGCGCTGAAGAGAAGCTCGATGCGGTCCATTCCGTTGGCGCCGGGGGGAACTTCCTCGAAGGCGACTTCGAGAACCGATTTGGCGAAACCGATGGCGGTCAGTTTGCCGCGTACTTTTTCGGCGAAGGCGGAGGCCTTCTTCCGCCGCAAAGCGGAGAGCTTTTTTGCGGCGGCCGCGAGTTCGTCTTCCTGCCGTCTTTTTTCTTCATCGAATTCCTTGCGTTTCGCCGCGTTGTCGCGGAACAGCGCAAGCCGGGCGGCGGCATTTTCGCGCGTCGTTAAAACCTGTTCCAGAGTGGGGCCGTAGCGTCGTTTCAAGGTATAGAGTTCCCCGAGGCGGCTCTCCATCGCCGTGAGTGCTTCGGAGTCGAGCTCCACCTTTTCCGCCAGCCCGGAGATATTTCCGGAGAGCGTGGAAAGCGCTTCGGAAAGTTTATCGCATTCCTCGATCAGCCCCCCCGCCATCGTCTCGTCGATCCGGGAAAGCTCCAGGAGTTTGCGGTAAACGGTTCCCAGCTGGTCGGCGATGCTGTTTTCGTTCTCCGTGAGCGCGGCGGCCAGTTCTGCTGCGGTTTGCAGCACCTGCCGGGCGTTCGCCGCGATCTTGAAGCGGCCGGAAAGCTCCTCGTCTTCTCCCGGCGCGGGATTGACTTTATCGATATCTTCGAGTTGAAGTTCCAGACGCGACCGTTCGGCCTCGCCCGGAATCGAACGGTCGAACTCCTCGCGCGCGGCGGCGAGCCGGGCGAGGCCGGCGGCAATCCGGCGGCATTCGCCGAGCAGTTCCTCCGCTCCGGCGTAACGGTCGAGCAGATCGAGCTGCCGCGCCGGAACCGTCAGGGACAACTGTTCGTTGGCGCCGTGGAGATCGATCAACTGTTCGCCGAGCAGCGTCAGGAAACGGCCGCCGACGGGAACGTCGTTGATAAAATTGCGGACGCTCGAAGCTGTGACCGCACGCCGGATTTCCAGCCCCTCTTCGAGCTCGAACGGAATCCCCGCCTCCGTCAACAGCGCGCCGACGGCATGATGCAGATGTCCCGGCACGGCGAAACTGCCGGCGACGACACAGCGGTCGCAGCCGGTACGGATGATTCCTTTATCGACGCGGCCGCCCAGAAGCAGTTCCACCGCCCCCATCAGGATCGATTTGCCCGCGCCGGATTCCCCGGTGACCGCGTTGAAGCCGGAGCCGAATTCCAGCTCCGCCTCCTCGATCAGGGCGAAATTAC
>JAVBSA010000624.1:0-4197 GCA_031556915.1 Victivallis sp. | reverse complement strand
AAAATTCAGAAGAAAAAAACTTTCGTGTTTTTCGTGTGTTTCGTGGTCCTTTAAATGAAGAGTATTGGTCCGACGAGTCCGACGAGTCCGACAAAGAGCTTTTGTGAGCTCACAAAAGCTTTGCGAAAAGGCTGACCCATTACTTGAAAAGAAGTTGCGCCGGCTTTTTCAGGACCGGCGCAGCAGGGAGCAGTTACAGCAGGATCGCATTGTTGTCGAGGGCGTTCAGGCCGACGCTGCCGGCATGAAGGTCGAACCAGAGGATGTTCTTGCGCCCATTGTGACGATAATTGATCGAAAACCCGTTTTCATCGCCAACGTCGAAGCAGTTTTCGATGTTGTAACCCAGGTTGGCGCCGCCCTGGAAAGAGACGTCGGTTCCCGTGCTTGTCGCATTGGGGTAGCCGGGTTCTGCGATGAATGCGATCGTGCCCGGCCGGGGGTAGGGGGAGGCTTTCTTGGTCGCCACTGTGGAACTGTTCACCATATAGACTGCAATCGACATGTTGCCCGTGGTATCCTCAGTGCCGCGGACAAGTTTCCTCGGAGCGAATCCATACCACGCCACCAGTCTGCCGAAACCGTACATGGAGTAACTGTAGCGATCCAGGCGGGCGGCATCGAATACCAATGAGGGACAGCGCAAGGGGCCGCTTTCACGCCGCCTCGCGGCTTCCGGAAAACCGGAGGGCTCTTTGTTGTCCATTCCGATATAAGGCATCACCAGCCAGCTCCAGGAGTTGGAACCGGTGGTGTTCCAATCTTTCGGCTTGCCCGGCGGATAGAATCCAAAATCCCCCTCGTACAGCGCAAGCCCCGTTCCGATCTGCTTGAGGTTGCCGAGGCAGTTGTTCCCCTTTGCTTTTTCACGCGCCTGGTTCAGCGCGGGCAACAGCATCGAAGCCAGGATTGCGATGATCGCAATCACCACCAGGAGTTCGATCAAAGTAAACGATTTTGCTTTCATGATTCTATTCCTTATTCGGGTTGAATTGATTCGCCGGGTAAAATGACACATTGTTCCGGGCGGAAGCACAGCTTTTCGCTTCGTTCCGCTCCCGGGTAATACTCTTTCAGCAATTGCCGGACGGTGCCGGGAACATCCCGCGGTACGATTGTGGCCAGCGCCGGCGTCATCAGCCGGGTGATCTCCCCGTGACCGAACGAGAAGATGGAGATGTCGCGCCCCGGCACGATTCCGAATTCGTAACAGGCCCGGTAGAGGCCGAGCCCGAGCACCGGGTTGAAACAGAAGATGGCGTCGCCGATTTCACCGGCGGAGAACTTTTTCCGGCATGCTTCCAGCGCCTGGTCCTCGTCGTGTTCGAACGGAGAGTGGCGGACTTCATGGAAACGCCCGTCCAATCCGTGCTCGTCGAGCCACTTGCGCCAGGCTTCATAACGTTTGACGCCGCTTCGCTGCAGATCCGTATCGCGCCCGAGAGCGTCGATCCGGCGGTGGCCGCGTTCGGCGAGAAGATCCAGGAAGTGGCGGATCGATTCGGGATCGTTCCCCATCAGACTGCGCACCCCCAGATGCTCCAGCGGCTCGAACATGACCACGACACGGTCTTTGGACTTTCGAATCAGTTCCAGCAGCCGCGCATTCGGCGACTCCGGCATACACAGGAAAAGCAGATCGTAATCCTTCTGGGCGATCGCCTCGGTGATCACAGGGTCGATATTGCTGCCGTAAGCGTGGAACCGGCAGACCCCGCCCGCGCCTCTGACCTCATCCCGGATCGCGCGGTGCCATTCGGAGAACGCCCACATCGGGGCGACGACCGCCACCCGCAGCCGGTAAAGCATGTCGCAGGACGCCTTCCGTTCTTCCAGCTGCTTGACCGCTTTCCGGGCGGTCAGATAGCAAACCCCCATGTCGTCGGCCAGCTTCCGCAAAGGCGGCAGCTTGTCGCCGGGATAAACTCCGGCCGCCAATCGATGTTCCAGCAACTGGGTGATTTCTTCAAATTTGAGCATAGCATATCAAAATCGTTAAATAAAGTATATCAACCTTGATATATTATGCATGATTTTTCAGTAAAATGCAAGGGGAACAAAAGAAAAAAGAGAGAATTTATTTCGAAACCGGAAATTGCCCGCACTTGCAAACCGGTGGAAGCAGTGATAAATTAAGCCGGTTTTCTTTATGCAAAATTAGTTAAGGATGTCAATGAAACCATTTTTCGTATTTTCAGGGCAGGGGGCGCAGGCCGTCGGCATGGGCAAGGATCTCGCGGAACGTTTCCCGGCCGCCAAAGCGCGTTTCGAGGAGGCGGACGAAGTGCTCGGCTACAGCCTGAGCTCCATCATCTTCGAGGGGCCGGCTGAGAAACTCACCGAAACCCGCTACTGCCAGGTGGCGATCTACACTATGAGCTGCGCTGCTTACGATGCGTTCAAAGCGCAATATCCGGATGTGACTCCGGTCGGCTGCGCCGGCTTGAGCCTCGGCGAATACAGCGCCCTCTATGCGGCAGGAGCTTTCAGCTTCGCCGACGGGCTCCGGCTGCTCGCCAAACGCGCCGAATTGATGGATGAAGCGTGCCGGGCGACTTCGGGCGGAATGGCCTCCGTGCTCGGCGGCGACGCGGCGGTCATCAAAGAGGTTTGCAATGCGTGCGATATCGATGTCGCCAACTACAACAGCCCCGGCCAGATCGTGATTTCCGGCGAAAAAGAGAAGCTGGAAAAGGCGGTCGCGGAGCTCAAGGAACGTGGAATGCGCAAAATCTTCGTCCTCAACGTGGCGGGGGCTTTCCACTCGCACCTGATGGCCGGAGCCGGCGAGGCACTGAAGGCGGTCCTCGCCGATGCGCCGGTAACGGTTCCCGCGATTCCCGCTTACCACAACTTCACCGCCGTTCCCGCGGCCGACGCCGCCGGGATCAAAGCCAACCTCGCCGCCCAGGTCGCCGGATCGGTGCGCTGGGAGGAATGCGTGAGGAATATGGTTGCCGCCGGCGGCGACGCCATGGTCGAATTCGGCCCGGGCAACGTGCTGACCGGCCTCCTCAAACGGATGATGCCCGAAGTGGCTCTTTATAATGTCAACAGCGTGGAAACGCTTGAAGCTTTTACCTCATAAGAAAGGAATTCGATCATGAGTTGTGAAAAACGTCTGGAGGGCAAGATTGCCCTGGTAACCGGTGGCGCCCGCGGCATCGGCAAAGCGATCAGCTCCCGCCTCGCGGCGGAAGGCGCAAGGCTCGCCATTGTGGATATTCTCCTCGACGTGGCGCAGGCCACCGCCGATGAGTTCAAGGCCCTGGGTTATGAAGCCCGCGCCTATGCCGCCAACGTCGCGAAGTTCGAAGACGCCGAAAAGACCGTCGAAGCGGTCGTCGCCGACTTCGGCGGCCTGGATATCCTGGTCAACAACGCCGGCATCACCAAAGATACGCTGATGCTCAAGATGACCGAAGAGCAGTGGGACGCCGTGATCGCGGTCAACCTCAAGGGCACCTTCAACTTCACCAAGGCGGCCGTCCGCCCGATGATGAAGCGCCGCGCCGGCAAGATCGTCAACATCGCCTCGGTCGTCGGCCGCATGGGCAATGTCGGGCAGGCCAACTACTCCGCCTCCAAGGCGGGCGTGATTGCGCTGGCCAAGACCACCGCCAAGGAATTTGCGAGCCGCAACATCCAGGCGAACGCGGTTGCCCCGGGGTTCATCGAGACCGCGATGACGCAGCAATTGCCGCAGGAAGCGCGCGACGCTTTCCTGACCGTCATCCCCGCCAAGCGCGGCGGCACGGCGGAGGATGTGGCCAATGTGGTTTACTTCCTTTGCTCGCCGGATTCGGATTACGTCACCGGCCAGGTCGTCAACGTCGACGGCGGAATGCTGATGTAATTCCTGTATATTTTCGGGGTTATTCTCGAAAAAACTGAAATTTTCCAAGTTTTTAATTTGACTTTTATCGGCTCTGGCGGCATATTAAATTCAAATGATATGCTGACAGAACGGCATAACGAAGTGTAGCAAACAAGAAAAAAATGGAGTGTCAACATGTCTTCCGTTGCTGACAAAGTAAAAGAAATCGTCGTCGAACAGCTCGGTGTCTCCGAAGATCAGGTCACGCCCGAAGCGAAATTCATTGAAGACCTCGGCGCCGACTCGCTCGACCAGGTCGAACTCGTCATGGCGCTCGAAGAAGAATTCGGCGCTGAAATTCCGGACGAAGACGCCGAGAA
>JAVBSA010000711.1:0-10038 GCA_031556915.1 Victivallis sp. | reverse complement strand
GCCGACGCCCCCGCCGGAGTGCGTGCTGCCGCCCATTATCTGACGGTTCCCTCGCTGGATGCGGTCCAGGAAACGATTGTCGAAGAACGCGACATCCAGGCTTCCTGCCGCATCCTGGCCGAACTGAACCGGATTTTCCCGTTGGGCAACCAGCTCGAAACGATCGACAATCCGGTTAAATTTCTCCCGGAGGCCCTGCAGCAATGGCTGGAAAACATCATCCCGGAACGGGTCCGGGAACGCATGGATCTGGCCGTACAGATTCTCCCGGCCGAGGAGGCGGATTGCGAGCAGTACGATGGCGTGGAGGAAGGCGACACCGTCATCCAGTTCGCCTCCGAAGAGTTTTTCAACAGCTATTTTCCCCTGGGGGACCTTGTCAAAGAGTACGAGGAGCAGAGCCCCGGACTCGGCAAATACCTGCTTGCGCTGCTCAGCGCCTGTCCGCTCCTGATCGGCACCCCGGAAAACATCTACGAACTCGCGTCTTACTCCTGCTGGTACGACGAAGAGAACGAGGAAAGCGTTTTCAGCGAACGGTACGAAGAGCTGATCGCCGATGAAGAATCCGAAGAGGACGCGCGGGACCAGGCATCCGAAATGATTCTGGTAAACTTCGACGAGTTCGAGGAATACTTGCCGGAATGGAGCTTCAAGCGAAAAGAGCGCACCGCAAAATATTCCGGCCCGATTCCGGAAGAGCTGGAAACATTGAGCCGGTATTTTCGCGCCTGCCGCAGATTGCGGAAGGTTCATTACCTCTACCCGCAAACCACTTTCCCCACCGTGGTTGCGCCTCTCGATCAGTCGTCCTATGACTTCATGTGCGACGTCGTCAACCGGATCGCCAACGAACAGATTCAATGCGGCGGCGATTACACGCTGGCGGGCATGGCCTGGCATTTTTCCGCCGACGATCCCGCAATCATCCGCAAGGTATTGAAGGAAATCGAAGTTCTGCTCGGTTATTTCGGGCAGTGTATCGATTTTGTCTTGAACCATGAACAGGAGTATTCCTATGCTTAATGTGACCTATCCGCAAACAACCGACGAGTACCGCCTCGCCAAAGCGCTGTTTTTCTACCAGGGGAACAGCCGGACCATCGCCACCTTGCACGGGGTGCGCGGCCGGGAGCTGCTGGCCGGGAAAAGCCTCGACGTACAGGATTTGGAAGAGTTGTTCCACTCCTGCGACCAGAGGAGTAAAATGACCTTCTTCCCGCCGGAAGTCGTCGCCTGGTCCCGGAACGAAGTACTGTGGTTTGAGAAGAGCCGAATCCGCCCAATCTATTTCAACGCCCCGGAACCCAAGCGCCGTTTCGTCAACAAGATATCCGGTCAGAATGTCCTCTGGCCGAACCTGCTGATGCAAATCTCCCGGCACGAAATCAACTGCTGGGCGGTGAAATCCTCCCGCAAACCTTCGCCTCATACAAAACTGTACCGGGCTCCCTTCATCAACATCTCCAACAACCACCGCTTCTGCCCACCGAATGAATTCCACGGTCTTTCCGATGAAAACATCATCGACTTCGCCCGCAAAGCCGCCGATCTCTTCTTTCGCGGACACTTTTCGCATTTGTACGGCAATATGGAGCCCCGGATTTCCCGGCCCGGCGGCCTGGACCGCTTCTGGGTGCATATGGCGAAGCAACTCGCCGCCGGCAAGGTGAAGTCCTTTCCGAATCAATACCTGGTCCCCGCAAACCTGACCGTAAGGAACGTTGTAGCATGAAGCACAGGACACCGCCCGGATTTCACACCGCCCCGGTCCATGTGGAACTGATCGGCGCCGGAGCCACCGGGTCGCAGATCCTCTCCGGCCTGGCCCGGCTGCATCTCGCCATGCTGGAGCTGGGGCATCCGAACGGTCTCCGCGTCCGCTGCTGGGATCACGACACCGTTTCCCCGGCCAACATCGGGCGCCAGCTCTTTGTCCGCGAGGAGATCGGGCAAAACAAAGCCGTCTGCCTGATCTCCCGGTACAATTACCATTTCGGTCTGGAATGGCACGCCGAACCGCGCCGTTTCAAACCGGACGGCGAACACCGGTTTAACAACGTGATCGTCATCGCCGCCGTGGATTCCCGAAAATCCCGCTCGGAAATCAACGACGGATTGAAGCAATACAACCAAGCCTATCTGATCGACTGCGGTTGCGGCAAGGATTTCGGCCAGCTCTATATCGGCAACGGTTCGCCGGAACTGCCGTACCCGTGGGTGAAGCGCCCTGAACTGATCGACACCGCAAAGGACGGTCCCCGCCGTTCCAGCTGTTCGATGGCCGACTCGCTGGAGCATCACGGCCTCTTCATCAACCAATGGATCGCCACCGGCGTCCTCGAACTCATCTGGCAGCTCTTCCGCCACGGAGGGCTGAACTACTCCGAACTCTACCTCAACCTCACCGACGGACGCATGACGCCACGCACGATTCCGAGCGCGGATACTCTACAATCATAAAAAGCTCTTTTTCTTGTCGGCGCGGCGGTTGAAGCGACCGCGCCGACTTGTGAGGGACAAAAGAATGTTCCGGGAGGCGCGGGAGCAATCCATCGATGGAGATGAACCCATGCCGATCAAAACCGAAGACCCGCAGGCGCTCGAAAAGCTCAACGCCAAGCTCAAACACCTCACCGGGATGCAGGAGATGATGAAAATCGTCAACCTGATCCTCCGCAACCCGAAAACCGCGAAGGAGGAGAAAATCCGTACCGTCAGTGAAAAGTACCATCTTCAGCCCGAAACCGTCGAGAAGCTGATGAATCCGCACTATTCCTTTGAAAAGCCGGGATTCCAGCAATATGAGCTCTCCAACAATTCCGCAGAGATTCGCCGGATCAAGCAGCGGATCGCCGCCATCACAGCCTACCAGGCCAAGGTCGAAGAGGTCGGAAACACCGGAGAACTGCCGGAATTCCTGTTCGAAGGGGGCCGGATCGTCGACAACATCCCCGAAAACCGTCTCCAGATTTTCTTCGACGAAAAGCCGGACGCCGAAGTGCGCGGCAGGCTCAAAGTGCACGGATTCCGCTGGGCTCCAAGCAATGAGGCGTGGCAGAGCTATCGCAACGCCAGAACCCTCGACTGGGCGAAGCGTGAGTTCAACGTCGGAGGTGCGGAATGAAAAGAACCACCTGGCATCGGGAACTGATGTTCGATCCGAAGATTCCCGGCTTCCGCCCCTTGACCCGGCAGGAAATTCAAGCGGGAAAATTACCCAAGCCGGAACCGGTGGACCCTTTTCGGGGCGATCCCAAGGAAAAACTCTGGCGCATGGGACGTTTGAAGGATGAAGACGGCAGCCTTCGTTTCGTCATCGACAGCATCTTTCATTTCTTCTACGGCGACCGGGACAAGTTGAGCAATCGATTGCTTTCCCACGACAGCCGCCGCGACTGCGGAATCGATCTCTATTATGAGATGAGCAACGCATTATTGGAACGGGAAGCGTGGTGCCGTCTGCTGGATACGGAACCGCTGCACGTCTGTTTCGATGAATTCGTCCGGCCGCTTCGGGATTTCGCAGCCGATCTATTCCAACAAATTGAAACCAAAAGGGAAGAGCGGAGTGGATATTGACCTCTCGGAATATTCGCTGATCGTCGCATCCCTATCCGGCGGCAAGGATTCCCATTGCATCGCCCTGGAAACCATTCGGGAGGCCAGGCGTCAAAAGGTCGGACACCGTGTTCTGGCCGTGCATTGCGACACGGGTGCCGAATGGTTCGAAACAGACGGGGTGGTGAAGGACCTCTGCCGCCGTCTGGAAATTCCGCACCGGGTTGTTCAACCAACCTGGACAGTTCCGGACTACATCGAACACCGGCAAAAGTTCCCCAGCATGGCCTGCCGCTTCTGCACCCGGTTGAAAACCAACGCCATCGACAAGCTGATCCGTCAGCTCTACCCGGCCAAACAGGAGTCGAAAATCCTTTCCGTAACCGGGGAGCGCCGCGAAGAAAGCACGCACCGCGCCAAACTCATCGAGTACGAACGCCACGACCTGACCGCCGGGAACCGGCAGGTTTTCCACTTCCGTCCGATTCTCGATTGGAGCGTAGGCAAAGTCTGGCGGACCATCCGCGACAGCCGGATTCCGGCGCATCCCGCCTACACGGAATTTGGCAACGATCGCCTTTCGTGCGCCCTTTGCGTCCTGGCCTGCGAAAAAGATATCCGAAACGGAGCAATGGCCCGGCCCGACCTGGCTGAACGTTATCTGGCGCTCGAACGCCGGACAGGGTTCACCTTCCGGCACAAACGATCACTGAAAGACATTCTCAACTATAAAAACGAACAGGAGGACCGCAATGGCAATCAAACGTTACAATAATACGGAGCTTTTTAACGCCATTTATCAAATGGCTGAAAAATCTGGTGAACTGGCAAAGCTGGCCGCAATCGAGGATTATCATCTGCCGGAAACCTTCAAAGTTGCCACTCTCTGCAATTACCAATTCGATACTCTTTTCGTGGTCAATTACGGCGGCAGCGAAGGCATTTACATTGATGCTTTTCTATCGGGAGAGATTGATGAATCGAAACAGTCGCAAAAATGGCCGCTTGGCACGATCAAAACACTCGAAACCAGCTTGGACGCGATGAAAATAATGGGGGAAGTCTGCGGGATTCTCACCCATTTCGCCAGTTTGTACATCAACAAAAACCTCGACGACTTTACACCGGAAGCTCAACTCCGGAGCTGGGGACGTTGGGAATAAAAGGAGATTTTGAATATGGGTTCGACTTTATTAAGCAGCATGAAGGCTTACAAATGCCAGGGTGAGCGGGAGACGATCTATACGCTGATTACCAACACGGCGGAGAGCAATCTGCATCCGATCCAGTATTCGCCCTGGCCGATCGCAATCGGCTGGAAATACGAAATCGTCAGAACAATCTGCCTGTTGGCAGCCGACGTCTATTCCGGTTCACTCAAATGGCGCGACGGCTGGGGGCGCGACGGAGCCGCTTCCGAATTCATGACTTACGGGGAAAACGTTCTGAAACGGGCCGTCGAAACCGCCGAACCAATTCCGGACATCGACCATTACAGCGTCATCTATTTCAAGGCGGATGATCCCTGCGCCGATCTGCTGGCGAATTTCGAACGAATCGCCGGATACCGGATTGAAGATTTTTGCGGGGAAAAAGTTTTGCGTAAAGAACGGCCGACCGTCCTCGACCTTGAAATCGCTTTCCGGGTGCGGGAACATTACGAATCCTGTGTGAAGTATGCGCAAAGAAGCGGGACGCTCGATGTCGCCAAGCTCCGGAAAGACCTTTATTCCTCCGGCTACATGCTCCCGGAACAGTATCGCAACGCTTTTAAGGAACAGGAGGCCGCATCGTGAAAAAACATCATTGCCCGGCATGTGGAAACGAAACATTCGAAGAAGTGAGCGTCAATGTAACGCTCTCTTTCCGGATCAAAAATACCGGAAACGGTCTGGAGTACGATGCGCAAACTTCCGCGGAGGGAGGATGGGTTGAGCGGATTCAATGCGAATCGTGCGGGCATCCCATGAAAGACGCCGATGGAAATCCGATCACCACCCTGGAGCAACTCTCCGCAGTGCCGGAAGCATAAAAAACGAGAAGGCCTTTCTCGCCGGTTCGCCGGACATGCCGGCATGCCGCTGAAGCGCGGCGGCGGCATTTTCACGGGCAAACGAACCGGAAGAAAGGAACCATTTGTATGAACGAAGACATACCGTTCGATCTCTTCGATTTCGAAGACACCGCGCCCGTCCTGGCCCTGCCGACTCTCGAAAGTTTGCAAAAGCCGCATATGACGCAGTCAACGCTTGCACCACAACCTGTAGTGAGTATTCCCCGTGCCAATTACAAGATCATGCAAAATGATGTATTGTTTCCGGCTGGAACGAAACACAAAATCGCGGCGAATCTTGAAGCGATCCGGTTGCTGAAGGAACTGGAACAATCCGGTTTGTCCGCATCGAACGACGAATGCCGAAAACTGATTCAATATTCCGGATGGGGCGGGATTCCCCAGGTTTTCGATTCCGACCGGGCGGAATTCGCCAAAGAATACACGGAACTGAAATCAGTGCTCACCGGCGAAGAATATGCCTCGGCCCGCGCTTCGACATTGAGCAGCCATTACACGCCGAAACTCCTGATCGAATTCCTGTGGAAAATCGCCGCCAAAGCGGGAATCACCGGCGGCAATTTCGGGGAGTTCGGCGCGGGCGTCGGCCACTTCATCGGGATGATGCCGGAATCGATCAATGGAAATTTTACCGCTGTGGAAATCGACGATATTTCCGGACGGATTATGAAGCGGCTGTACCCGCATGCGAAAATCATCCTCAACGACTTGGCGAAAACACTTGTCAAGCGCGATTCCCTGGATCTGGTGATCGGCAACGTTCCATTCGACCAGGCGGGGGTCTACGACTCCGATTACGTCGGCTACAACCTGCATAACTATTTCATCGCGCGGGCGTTGGATGCACTCAAACCCGGGGGGCTGGCGATCCTGCTGACTTCGGCCTCGACGATGGATTCGAAATCCGTCACCGCCCGCGCCAACTTCGCCTCCCGCGCCGTGCTCCTGGCTGCGATCCGCCTGCCGAACACCGCTTTTGCCGAAATCGGAACGGAGGTGGTGGCGGACATCCTCGTATTGCAAAAGGGCGCGCGGAACACGGAAACGTTCCTCGAACTTCAATCCATCCAGACCGGGGATGAAACCGGCTCCATGCGGGTGAATGAATACTTTGCCCGCCACCCCGAAATGATCCTCGGCACCCCCTCCAATACGGGCAAAATGTACGGCAGGACCGGCAGCGCGACCATTCTGCCGCTCGACCGGCCGCTGGAAGAGCTGCTGCATGTGCCTGAATTGGCGGTGCAACAGATCGACCAGCCGCAAATCGATTTGTTCGAAAGCCAGCCGGAAGAGATCGAACTCCCGTTCACGATGCGCGAATACACGATTTTTCGCCACGAGGACCGCCTCTGGCAATGCCGCAACCACAAAGGCGTGCTCTTCACCGACAAAAACGGGCGGGAATTCACCGGCAATGAACGGCGCAAGCTGGAGCATTACATCGAGTTCAAGGAACATCTGAACGAGCTCCTCCGGCTCCAGCTTGATCCCGCCGCGTCCGACTTCACCCTTGAACATCACCGGGCGCGCCTGAATCGGGATTACGACTTCCACGTCAAGCAGTTCGGGCAGCTCAACAACCGGATCATCCACCGCCATATGCAAGAGGACCCCGATTACCTGAAGCTGGCCACGACCGAAAACATCCGCAAGGAAGTCGAAACCTCCCTCGACGGCATTAAAACGCACCGCTATGTCTACGAAAAAGGCGACATCTACGTCAAACGGACACAGCACCCCTGGCGGGAACCGGATTCTGCGGACAACATCGTCCAGGCGGGCATGATCTCATACGCTTACCGCCACCGGATCGACCTTTCCTATGTCGCAAGCATGATGAAGCTCGAACCCGAAGACGCGTTGTAACAACTGCTGGATTCCGGTGAATTTTTCGAAAATCCGGTCAACGGACACATTGAACTCAAAAGCGAATACCTCTCCGGCAATGTGGTCCGCAAGCTCGAAATTGCTGAAAATCTGGCGCCGCAAAACGTCCCGGCGCTGGAGGCGGTTCGGCCACAGCCGCTGCGGATTGAAGACATCGATTTTCAATTGGGAAGCTTCTGGGTCCCCGCCGGAATCGTGCAGAAGTGGCTCGAAACGGCGTTCAACATCGAATGCCAGGTGTCGTATCCCGAAACCGAGGACAAATGGTACGTCACCGCGGACTACGCCACCCGCTACAGCATGACCGAATACCGGGTCGAAGAGTGGGATTTGTTCAAACTGGCGGAGTGCGCGCTGAACCTCAAAGAACCGGTCGTTCACCGCAAAGAATACGATGCGGACGGCGAAGAAAAACTGGTCGTCAACCAGGAGGCGACGCTGACGGCCCGGCAGTACAAGAACGAGCTTCAGGAGAAATTCCGGAACTTCGTCATGGACTCTTCCGACATATCACAACAGTTGGAAAACATCTACAACGCCATCTTTAATTCGCACGTCACCCGGCAATATGAACTGCCGGCCTTCGACATTTACCCCGGCGCGGTCGGGATCATCAACGGCAGGAAATTCACGTTGCGCGAGCACCAGAAACGGGCGGTCAGCCGCTGCATCGAAGGCAATACCCTGCTGGCCCATTGCGTGGGAGCCGGGAAAACCGCCATCATGGTCACGGCGGCGATGGAGCTGAAACGACTCCGCCTGGCGACGAAAACCCTGCTCGTCGTGCAGAATGCGACGTTGAGCCAGTTCGCCGAATTCGCCCCGAAACTCTATCCCCATGCAATGGTCCTGATCGCAGATACAAAGGATCTGGTCAAAGAACAACGCAAGCGGTTCCTATCCCGGATCGCGGTCGGGGATTGGGATATCGTCGTCATGGCCCACTCCTCCTTCGACATGCTCCGCGACGATCCCGATTTGGTGACCCGGCATTATGAAGACCAGCTCTCCGAACTGGATGATTTGATCCGGGACAGCGAGAACCATGCCACCATCAAAGACGCGGAACGGCAGAAGAAGCAGCTCACCAGAATGCTGGACAAACTGAACGACAAAAAAGCCGAAGAGGACATCATCTACTTTTCCGACCTGGGGATCGACGCCCTGGTTGTCGATGAAGCCCATGCCTACAAGCGCAACTTTTTCCCGACCAAGATGCAGCGGGTCAAGGGGCTGGACCGCGGCGCCAGCCAGCGGGCGTTTTCGCTGAGCCTGAAAATCCGCTACATCATGGAGAAAACCAACGGAAGGAACGTCTACTTCGCCACCGGCACCCCTGTAACCAACACGATCGCCGAACTTTGGAACATGGTCCGCTACATCAGCCCCGATACACTGGGTGAATTCGGCATCGGCACCTTCGACCGCTTCGCCTCCGTCTTCTGCGGCACGGAAACCGCGTTGGAACTCGATGCGGCGGGACGGTTCAAGATGGTGCAGCGGTTCGCAAAATACTGCAACGTGATCGAGCTTTCGAAAATGTTCCGGACCGTGGCGGATGTGGTGTTGTCGGAGGACCTGACCGAAGTGGAACGCCCGCCGATCCGGGGTGGACGCCCCGAACAGGTCAACATCCAACGCAGTGCGGTCATTTCCCGGTTCATGGAGTATCTCTGCGACGAATACGAATGGTACGAAAAGCATCCCGACAAACGCGAACTCTCGCACATCCCCCTCCTGATTTACGGCATGAGCCGCAAAGTGACGATCGACCCGCGGCTGATCGACCACCGGTTTCACGACGATCCGGAGTCGAAACTGAACGTCTGCGCACACAAAATCCTCGAAAAATACCGCGAATACGACTCCGTCCGGGGAGCGCAAATCGTTTTTTGCGACCTCTACCGCAACGGCGAACGCTTCAACGCCTGGGAGGAACTCAAACGTAAACTCATCCTCGGCGGCATTCCGACCGGTGAAATCGCCGTCATCACCGACTACAACACCGACAAGCAGAAGTCCGACCTCTTCGAGCGCATCAACTCCGGCGACGTCCGGGTGGTGATCGGTTCGACCATGAAACTCGGAACCGGCGTCAACATTCAGGAACGGCTGGCGGTGGCTCACCACCTCGATTGCCCCTTCCGGCCGGCGGACATCGAACAGCGCGACGGACGCATCATCCGGCAGGGCAACATCCTCGAAGAAGTGGAAATCATCCGCTACGGCATCGAACAGACGCTGGACGCCGGCATGTACGCGATCCTGGAACGCAAGCAGAAGTTCATCAACGACGCGATGAAAGGCCGCTGCGCCCGGACGCTGCAGGAGATCAACGACGATTGCGCCCTCGACTTCGCCAGCTTTTCGGCGGCGATTTCCGGCAACCCGAAGCTCAAACGAAAGGTCGTGATCGAAACCCGCCTGAAGGAGCTGGACGCGCTGGAGCGCCAGCACCGCCGCAACATCCGTATCCGCCAGGACCAGGAAACTTCACTAAAAAAGTTGATTCC
>JAVBSA010000613.1:0-3048 GCA_031556915.1 Victivallis sp. | reverse complement strand
GCCGAGATAGGTGCGCCACAGATAATCGTTGCGGCACTTGTCGCAACGGAGGATTTCCACATCGATGTACGTGCCCTGCTGCCAGAGCGGCCATTGGTCGAAGATCTCGAATTCCCCGTTTTTCAACGCCTTCTGGACAAGGGCGAACTGCGTCGGAGCGCCCAGCCGTTTCATGCGGAACAAAACCGGAAAGACCGCTCCGCAACTTCCGCAGAAGGGGTGCTTGAGGACGTTGTTCCAGACCATTGCAAGCGGAAGCAATAGCATCGTTGCCGCCTCGGCCCCCCAATAGAGCAACTGCTCGGTCCGGCCGACCATGCGGCTGCCCATCGACCAGAAGCCGTCGGCGGAAACGTAATCGATCGCGCGCAGCATCCGGAGCGGGTCGAGAACCATATACCAATATTCGTTGACGATATAAAGCCAGCTCACCCAGCTGCAATAGAGCGCCCAGACGCCGAACAGGAACACGGTGAGCCTGAGCCCCCGTTCCGAACGGCAGCACGTCCATCTGGCCAGGCGCCCGAGAAAGCTGCCGTGAAATACGGTAAAAGCAATCAGCATGGCCGGCCCCAGGATCAGGTAGGGGGAATGCGTACACCCGTATGCATAGAAAAAGCAGATAAAAGGCAGCAAAACGGCCCAGAGAATCGCCGCCGCGGCCATTTTCCAGCCATATTGACCGCCTTCGGGCCGGTAAGGCTCCGCCGGTTTGTGCAACGTCTCTTCGGGGGGAGCTTCCTCCAACGGTTCCGCGATGCGGGCGGCGTCGCGTTCGCCCTCTTCGAGCGCGTCCACCAGGGCGATCCAGTCCGGATCGTGGCCGGGGGCTTTGAGCCCGCGCAGTTTCCACAAATACGCCGGCAGGATCATGAAGGGCCAGAGGATGTTGGCCGTCAGGATACTCCAGAGAAGATGGCGCTTGAGCTCTTTTCTCATGCACTTCGGACACCCCGCGAGACGCTCCTCGCGCCAGGATGCCGCCCCGATCATGCAAGTCATCCGGGTGACGTACCTCACTTTAACGGAATCGCAATCTTCCCCGCAGACCGGGCACGCGTTCCGCGCGTCCCGCCCATCCTCCCGGCGGAAATAAGCGGGGGCGGGGGCCCCGATCGGCTTCCGGATCTTTTCCCACAACGAACTCATGACACCTCTCTTGTTTCGAGAGATACTATTGCATCGCAGTCGGTTTTTGTCCAGCGGCCGAAGTGAGATTTCAGGAAATATTCTCTTTGGCGGAGATGATCGGCGCGTTGGTGCGGTAATGTTTGCGGAATTCCCCCGGCGCGACTCCGTGCCGCCCCCGGAAGACTTTGATGAAGTACCCGGCGTCGCTGAACCCGCAGGTTTCGGCGGTCTCGCGCACGGATAAATCACTGTTTTTGAGATACCACTCGGCGCTCATCATCCGCACCCCCAGGAGATATTCGGAGAAACCGCTTTGCGCGTACTGTTTGAAGACCCGGGTCACATAGTCGGGGTGAAGCCCGAATTTCAGCGCGACCTCCTTGCGGCTGACCGGCTCGCGGGAGTGCGCTTCGAGATAGCCGCAGATCCGCTGAAAAGTGGCGCGGGCGGAGCGTTTGGGCGATTCGACCCACTCCGTTTCGAGGTGCTCGGCCACCCGCCGGATGATGAGTTCGGCCAAGGCGCAGGTCACCCCGGAATCCTCCGGCTTGTCGATCCGCCCGGTCAGCGCCGTGAAGAGCGCGAAAAGATCGATCTCCTCGCGGACTCCCGCAGAGTACCAGAGATCCGGATAGTCGACAATGCGGGAACGCCCCGTCACATGGTTGTTCCAGGAGATCGACAACCGGCCGAATTCCCCGGCGACGATGCCGATGCGGCGGCAATCCGCCTGCCAGTCGATGAGATAAGGGTGGCCGACGGGGGCGAAAAAAACTTCGCCCTCGCGGAGGATGTGGTTGACGATCGTTTTATTCCGGTAAAACCCGGTCTTCTGGCTGCCGCCGAGCAGAAAGGCGAGCATGCCGGAACTCTCTCTTCTCATATCCTGCCGGATGACCGGCCCCGCCTCGCGGGCGAAAACCACCCGGCGGCAACGGAACGGACGGTCGAGAAGAGAGAGGAACGCATTGTTGATTTTATCGGAACTTCTCATCCCGGATAACGTATCCCGGCAGAGCCATTTTGTCAAACGCCTCGAGCGTTTCAGGCGAAAGCGTGCCGTCTTCCAGGCTGAACGGCACGTCCCAGCTGACGACGCCGCCCGCCTGCCGGAACTGTTCGGTGTAACGCAGCAGCTCCGTTCCGTCGAACCGCAGCGGCCCCGTGCCCCAGAACTTCCCGGCATAAGCGAGAACATGGCGCAGGATGCCGAAGGAACCGAGGCCGGACTCCACCATTTTCGCGGGGTCATTGCATTCGCCCGCGCAGAAATCCTCTTCATCGCTGAGAATTACCGGCGGCTATTTGACGCCGCCGTTGAAGGCGACCACCGACTCCGGATTCCCCGCCCGGGCGGCGGCGGCGAAACTGTGGAAGTTGGGCTCCGCCTCCTCCCGGTACATCCGGTCGTAATAGTAACAGCCGTCGAACCACCAGCCGCGAACGTTCCGCCCCCAGCGGAGCGACCATTCGCGGATGACCGCCTCCCAATTGCGCTGGGCGCGCGCCAATTTCGGGTCGGGATCGAATCCGGCGCTCCGGAACGCCGCCTGGTCGGCGGGGCTCCAACGTTCAAAATCCCATTCGGGCACGAAGCCGAGCTTTTTCACCGCCTCGGCGTCGCTCATCGGCGCATGGCTGGGCAGGTAGACGTAAAGGGGAATTCCATACTTCGCCAGCTCCCGGGCGAGATCGGCGGGCAGATCTCGGCGGCTGCATCGCGACTGTTCCGGCCGCCGCCCGACGATCCGGTCGAGCGCCGCGTTGGGAGCGCAATAGTAGCCGGAATTCTGCCCGAGCGTCAGGAACAGATATCCCGCTCCGATCCGATGGAGCTGCTGCGCCAGGAGATCGGCGCGGAAGGCGTCAACCCGCCGGTTCCAACTTTCCGGCGACAGGCCGCCGGGACCCTCCTTC
>JAVBSA010000703.1:0-2962 GCA_031556915.1 Victivallis sp. | reverse complement strand
TCCGAGATGATGTTGCCCACTTCCTCGGCGATGCGCGGCGCGTCGGCGGGATTGCCCTGGCTCGAAGCCATCATGGCTTTCAGGATGGCCCCGACGATCTTGGATTCGTCGTACAGGACGATCCGCCCGTCGCGCTTGACGATATTCTTCAGCATTCTAATTCTCTCCTTTAAGATGAAATTAAGTTTCTACATCTGGTATTTCATCGAGTACAATATCACTAGGGATTGTGCATTACAAGTGATTTTGATAACTATTATTGAAAATATTTTTGGAAAAAAAATTTGACAAAAGGGAGAATGTTTTTTCGTGAATTGTTAGATTTCTGTAAAGCTGGCAATGAGCCGGAGTTAGGAAAAATCACCGGACAGCCGATGTATATTAAGTACATCTCAATTGTTTGGAGCCGATAAAATATTTTTTGAAATTGCTGCGCGCGCTTGTCGGACAAAACACTTAGGCGCCAGCCAAATCAAGCGCCGTGGGACTTGAGGCAGAGCCCCAAGTTACTCCATAAATTCGGCGGAGAGGTTGCGAAAGCTGATTTTTCCGGTCACGCCTTGTACGCCGAGCAGCAGGGTGACAGCTTTGGCGCCGTGGGGAATTTCTGCGGTGAAACTGACTGTTTTCCAGCTGAAGGAGCCGCCGCCGATCTGGGCGGCGGGCCAGCTTGCTTTGCCGGCGTTGTCGGTCAGGTACAATCCGAAGCGGCCGCCGTGGTGGTGGGCGGCGGGTTTGGAGAGGTTTTCCGCGGCGATTTCAGCGGTGAAAGTCACCTTTTTACCGGCCAGTTCTTCTTTTTTTAAGTGGATTTGAACGATGGGATTGACTTTCTCGATCGGTTCCGGGTAGTTCACCGTCAGGGTTGGAGCCCCGTCCGCGTTTTCCAGCGAAGCGAAGGCTTGTTTGGGGCGGGGGAGGGGAATCTGGATGCGTTTGGGTTCCGGCGCCTTCACCTTGACGGAGATCGAGGGGGAAGGTTTTTCGCATGGTTCTTTCAGCTGCGCGATGATTTCTTTCTGCTGGTTGATGACCGCCGTCAGATTTTTTTCTTCGCGAATCCGGCGGGTATTGGCGTTGGCGGCTTCTGCCCACTCGGTTTCGAGGCGGCGGTTTTCCGCTTCGAGGCGGCTGTTTTCTTCCAGCAGCTGTTCCGGCGAGGCGGCGGCGAGGGCGGCGAAAAGAGAAATCAGGATCGTATATTTCATGGCAGTTCTTTCGTCTGGATCCGGTTGAAGCCGGGGGTGGCGGCGTAGATGCTCCGCTCCGTCAGGAGCAGTTCTTCGCCGGAAGTCAGTTGGTAGCGGCCCGGTTCCGGCATGGTCAGCCAGGCGGTTCCGGCATGGTCGGCCACGACGCCGTGGATTCCAGTGGCAGTGCGTATGGCGACGATGGTTCCCGCTTTTTGGGACCCGAGTTTGAGCAGGCACTCCGCGTCGGGGGCGGGGGCGAGGGGCGGCATCGGCGTCAGGGCGTCGCGGTAGGCGTCGTTGACCGCGTTCCGCACGTGCGAGGGGGCGGCGGGATCGAACCAGTTCAGCGTGGTCATGCTGCCTCGTTTGGCGTCGATGCGGACGAAGTCGGTGTGCCTTCCCGGGCCCGACGCCGAGGGCCATTCGATTTCGGCCCAGGGGTAGCCGGGGTGTCCCGGCACCTTGCCGGTGTCGTGGTCGGCGGCGCGGATACCCCAGGGATTTCCTTTGCCGCTGTCGTCGAACTGGATGAAACCGTCGTGCGAAAGCCCCATGTAGATCTGCCCCGGAATCTTCAGCGTCCGGTAGAGGGCGGCGACTTCGTGCACCCGTTTGGCTTTGTCGGCCACCTGTTTCGGAACCGCGCCGATCCATTTATCCCACGCTCCGTAAGAGTAGTAGAGCGTTTCGCCGAAAATCACCGGGCGGAGGCCGAAAAGCGTCTGCCAGTTGAGTACGATCTGATCGATATTGAAGTCGGGATAATGGTAGTTGGCCGTTTCGCAGGGGGGAGTTTCGCGCCATTTTTCGTGAAATCCCCAGGTTCCGGCGTCGCCGTTGCGGGTGAGGATGCGGTCGGGGGCGAGTTGTTTGACATATTGCCCGTAGAGCGCGCCGAGGCGGTCGTTGCGGATGTTGAACTCCTCCTGCGCCGGGGTGTCCCATGACTGGGTGAAGATTTCGTTGTCGGTCGAGAGAATGACGACACTCGGATGATTCCGCACCATCTCCACCCAGCGGCAAAAGTTGCGGAGGTTGAACTCGTGGCGCGGACTTGCGACGAATTCATCGTAGGGGATGAAGTTCTTCGGCGTGTCGCGGCCGGGCTCCTGGAGCACCGGGTACATGTTGGCGTAGATCAGCATGCCGAGCCGGTCGGCGGTGCGGAAGAGTTCCGGCGACTCGAAGGCGCCGTCGTGGTTGCGGATGATGTTGATGCCGTCGGCGCGGAGCAACGGGAAGACGACGTCGCAAGCTTTGGGGTTGTCCAGCCATTTGGTTCCGACGTCGCCCTGAAGTAGGAGGTGGCGGCCGTTCAGGTAGAAGTCGCTGCCGGAAATCCAGAATTCGCGGAAGCCGAAACGCTCGCTTTGACGGTCGACGAGCCTGTCGTCCAGATACAGATCGGTGACCAGTGTGTAAAGGACGGGGTTGCCGTAGGCTCCGCCGATTCCCCAGGGCTTGGGATTGTTCCAGACGCCTTTGCTTTCGAAGTCGAATTCGCCGCCGGCGGGAATGACCGCTTTCATCTCCGGCAGTTGGTAGCGGACGCGGCCTTCCGACACGCAGCTGGCGGCCACTCGGACCGCGGCTTCCTGCCGGGAGCGGTTGACGACCGTGTTTTGGACCGTGAGGGTGTTCCGCCGCCGCTCGGTGGGGAGGTAATAGGTCTTGCGCTGGATGTTCGGGTTCCAGCGGCGGTTCGTTCGGACGTGCGAGTGGGATACGGCCTTCCCGAACCCCGGGCTGCGTCCGGTGACCTGACAGTG
>JAVBSA010000173.1:0-3061 GCA_031556915.1 Victivallis sp. | reverse complement strand
ACCGAGCCAGTTGCAGAGAGTCCCTTTGCAATTGGCTCGAATAATTTGTTCAAGGCCCCGGATCGTCATGTGGAAATTTTTCAAAGCGATGTTCAGCCGCCGCCAGTTTCTGGAACCCGGCGGCTACCGTGAAATCTGGCGGATCGCCTGGCCGCTCATTATCCTGAGCGCCAGCAATACCGTCATGATGGTGACCAACCGCGCCTTCCTCGCGCACAGTTCCGCGGCCGAAATCGCCGCTGCCATGCCGGCCGGGCAGATGTATTTCACCTTGATGGCCTTCTTTCTCATCACCACCGGGTTCACCGCGACGCTGGTGGCGCAGTTCCACGGTTCCTCCGATCCCAAAGGCTGCGTCAAGGCCAGCTGGAACGGCTTCTATTTCGGCACGGCCATGGCGGCGTTGCTCGCCGTTGTACTCCCGGTGGGGGGCAAATGGATTTTGTTGCACAACGGGCACGACCCCGCCATCGCACAGCATGAGGTGCAATATTTCCTCGCCATGGTTCCCTGCGCGGGGCTGGTCTGCATGGAAACCGCCTTCCTCTCCTTCTTCACCGGGCGCGGCAAAACCAGCTTCGTGGCTTCGATCAAAATCATCGGGTGTCTCGTCAGCGTTCCCCTCAACTACATTTTGATCTTCGGCAAAATGGGGTCGCCGCCCCTGGGGATCCTCGGCGCGGGGATCGCGAACTCCATTGCGACGCTCTGCACCTTTCTGATTTCGTTCGGCTGTTTCCTGCTGGTGAACCAGAAGGAATTCCCGACCCGGAGCGTGCGTTCGCTCGACCGCGATTCGCTCCGCAAACTGCTTTTTTTCGGGACTCCGGCGGGGTTTCAGACCTTCCTGCGGAACGCGGCTTTCGCCATTGTGCTGATGATGATCGGCCACCTCGGCAAAGAGGAGCTCACGGCGACCAGCATCGCCTTATCCATCAACATGATCGGCAATATGCCGCTGATCGGTCTGCTCGATGCGACCAGCGTGATTACGGGCCAGTACATCGGCCAGCGGCGGCTTCTTGTGGCCGACCGGATCTGCAACCGGGCGATCCGGCTGCTGCTGGTCTGGGTGTTTTTTTCGGCGCTCTTCTATCTCTTTGCACCGGAGCTCCTGATCCGCCTCTTCGGGGCAAGCAGCAGCAGCAACGCGGGTGAAATCGATATGGTCCGCGTGCTGCCGATGGTAAAGACCATTCTTCACCTCGCGGTGATTTTCAACATTTTCGATGCGATCCGTTTCATCGTGATGGGCAGTTTGCGCGGGGCGGGGGATACGCAAGTTCCGCTGCTGATCGGCCTCGGGACCTCGTGGCTGATCCAGATTCCGGGGACGCTGCTGCTGATCTATCTCTGGCAGGCCGACATCTCCTGGGTCTGGCTCTGGATCACCTTCTACATCGGAGCTGACGCCGGTTTCATGGTATGGAGGCGCAAAAGCGGAGCGTGGAAAAAGATCAAACTCATCGAACTTGCGCCGGCTTCGCCGGAACTGGAGCTGCGCGAACACCCCGAGGACGCGTCGGTATGATCCAACGCCAGAAGCTCACTCCGGAACAAAGGAGACGGTCCCAGCGGAATTACAACTTATTCTGCGCCTTCAACGGGATGTCATACATGTGCCTGGGGGAGACGGTGCTGATCCTGCTTGCGGTCCGGCTCGGCGCTCCCGCCTATTTCATCTCGATGCTGGGGGCGATGATTTTCTTCGGATATCTGCTGCTGCCGCTCGGTAAAGTGATGACGGCCCGGGTCGGCGCTGCGCGCAGCCAGGCCGCTTTCTGGGTGGCGCGGAACATTGCGGCGCTGGCCGTCGCCGTGTCGGTTCCGGTTTACCTGGCGGGCTTCGAACGCACCGCCATGACGGTCATGCTGCTGGGAGCTTTCTTCTTTTACGGGATGCGCGCCGCGGGCGTGGTCATGGGGCAGCCGCTCATCGGCGACATCACCACGCCGGAGGAACGGTCGCGCGTGATCGCCTCGAACAACGGCGTCGCCTATTGCGGCAACATCGTCGCTTTGCTGACCATCAGCCTTGCGCTTTATTGGTTCGACAGCATCTGGACTCTGGCGGCGGTGGTGGTTTGCGGCGCGATGCTGGGGATTTCCTCCTCGACCTATCTGCGCCGGATCGATGAAACCGAAGGAATCCGGAATTCCGCCCGGCAGCCCATCGGCCGCACCTTGCTGGCGGCGCTCAAGGACAAGACGCTCCGCAAGCTGCTTTGCTCCGGATTCTTCGCCAACCTGGCCAATGTGATGCTCATACCGATTTCGGTGCTGGCGTTGAAACGGGGGTATGGGGTCAGCGACACGGGGGCGTTGCTGTTTGCTTTGTTCCAGTTCGGCGCGAGCGCGGGGGCCTCTTATCTTTGCGGACGCCTTTCCACGGTGATCGGCCCCAGGAAGGTGCTTCTGCTGGCTTACTCGCTGCTGCTTGCGGTGGGATTTCTCTGGGTGGTTGCGCCGGGGAATTTCAGTGTGTTCCACATGGGCGCTCTGTTTCTTCTGGCGGGGATTGCGCTGGTGAGCATTTCCAATTCGAATTCGCATTACTTTCTGCAGAGCATTCCGGGGGAGCGGCGGGTGGGCAGTTCCATGCTGATCGCGGTCATCACGGGGGCGGGCGCCGGAATCACCGGGATTCCGCTGACGGGTTTCCTGCTGGAATTCGCCATCGGCAGGGGGGAGACGCCGCTCGGCGGATTCCGCCTTTACTTTGCGCTGGCGTTGCTTCTGCTGTTGCCGGGCGTGTGGTTCATCCTGCGGTTGACGCCGCTTTCGCTGGAAAAACGAAAACAGAATAACGATCAGTTCGATCCGGAGTAACCGAGATGATGACAAGCATCCTGATGTTGGCGGCGGGCGTCGTCCTGCTTTATTACGGCGCGGAATTCCTGATCAAGGGCGGCGTCTCCATCGCGCTCAAGCTGGGGGTGACGCCGCTGGTGATCGGCCTGACCCTGGTGGCGTTCGCCACCAGCGCGCCCGAATTGGTGGTCAGCGTACAGGCGGCGCTCACCGGGAGCGGCGACATCGCCATCGGCAACGTGGTCGGTTC
>JAVBSA010000697.1:0-5897 GCA_031556915.1 Victivallis sp. | reverse complement strand
GCCGAGCGCGACCGGCAATTCCGGATCGCCGGCTTTGAAGCCGAGGTAAGCCGCTTTCATTGCCGAAGCGTAATCCCATGCCGATTCCGGGGCGAAATGGATGTCCTGTTCGTTCCAGAATTCCCAGTTGTTCATTTTTCCTTTGAACGTCTCCGCCAGTTTTTCAGCAAACCGGTACGTCGCCAGCAGGTCGGCCGGCAGCAGGCCGGTTTTGTTTTTGGCCCATTGCGGCGCATCGTGATAGGTGCCGGAAATCCGGATGCCGCGCCGGTGCAATTCATCGGCATTGGTCATATGAAAGCCCCACGAATAGCTGCCCGGCGTCGCCTCGCAGGTTCGCCAGCGGAGGCGGTCCCGCACGATCTCGAGCCCGGCGCGGCGGGCAACCTCGGAAACCGTGACAAAGCCATCCTGAGGGTGCCGGATATTGGCCGGATTGGCCGCCGCGATCCAGCTCTGGGCGGAGTCCAGAGCAAAATAGGTATCGGGATTCCGCCGCCGCGTCTTCGGGTCCGGAACCACCGCGAAAGTGCGGCTGCCTTCGAACTTGACTTCTGGCGATTGCAGCGTCAGTGCGTAATAGCCGTCGGGCAGCGGGGCGAGCGTCAGCTTCCCCCTGCCGCCCTCCGGCCAATCGCCGGAACGCAGCCGGTTCCCCCGCCAGTCGCTCAAATGCCACTTCACCGGAACGGCCGCATCGGGGGAGAGCGCGAAATTCAACGGCTCGTCCTGCGTGAAAACGGTTCCCGGGGCGGCGGCTTTCACCGCAAACGCCGCATCGAAATCGGCGGCCGCCGCGACAGAAAGACAGCTCAATATGGCCAACAGCAATATTTTATTCATATAATATCACTTCCCGTCAGCGTTCGAGGATCGCCGAGAAATTCCATTCCGTCTCCAATTTGGCCTTATCCGCGGAGCCGACGTGGCCGTCGAAGAATCCCAGGTTGCCCTGTTTGCCGTGATTGAGGGCGAATCCCGCCGCCTCTGTCGCGTAGAGCGCTTCCGGGGTAAAGCACCAGTAACTGCCGCCCGCGTTGGTTCCAAGCGCGGTGTAAGTATCTCCCAGCAGGAACGCCATGCTCGGCGCTTTGATCCGGGGGGTTGCGTAGGCACGGTTCCCAAGGGCGTCTTTCACAAAGGAGTCGCCCCAAAAGGTCTTCATATAGGTCAGATATTCCGTTTTGCCGGCCACGGTATCGGGCCGGAAGGCGCCATAGGTGTAATACTGATTGATATTGCCGGCGCCGTCGCGGCGGACAGCGGTATTCGGACAAACCGAGACGGTTCCTTTCTCTGTCAGATACTTGGTGTTGAGCAGCGCGCGACACCAGGAATTGCTGTTGTTATAGATCGTCACATAATGCCGGTTGTCGTCGCCATACATCAGGAACCCGCTCATAATCTGTTTCATCTGATTGATGCAGCTGGTCCCCCGTGCCTTGTCGCGCGCTTTGTTCAGAGCCGGCAGCAGCATAGCCGCCAGAATCGCGATGATCGCAATCACGACGAGCAATTCGATTAAAGTAAATTGTTTCTTCATTGCATATTTTTCTTTCACCGTTTCAGGGCTCAGGAAGCGATTTACAACATGTTGTCCGTTATCTATATTATACCTTGGTTTGCCGGAAACTCCAATACGTCCGATGTTACATTCCCGGACATTTCTTAGCAGATTGAGACAAGGGCATTTGACAACACGGTTGGCTCATGATATACTACATCATGAATCTTGAGATCCGCATCGGCAACAATCTGCTGGAACCGTTCAACCGCCAGGTGGAACAGGCTCTCGCCGGAACCGGACTGCTGCCGATCGGGCAGTTGAAGGTGCATGTCCAGAGCTTCCACTTCAACATACAGCAGGCCGGTTGCACGATTCCGGAACACGAACATCCCTATTATGAACTCGCCGTCATGCGGCGCGGAGCGATGACCAATTTCACCGAATTCGGCAATGTCCACTGTACGCCGGAAAATGACACCATCTTTTTCGTGCCGCCCGCCACGATGCACCGCCGCCTTTTTTCCTCCGCTCCGTATAATGTCAACACCTCATGGATCCTGACGTTCTCCGCCGATACCTGGAATGGGGAACTGCTCTGCCGGCGTTTGCCGGAATTGATCACCATGCACGGCTGCCAATTCGCGTTGACCGCGGAGCTTGCCCGGATGCTGAAGCTGCTGGACCGGCAGATGTCCGAACCGGCGGATTCGGCTCATGCCCTGATCCCGGTTCTGATCAACGCTTTCCTGCTGCTGTTTTTTCAGGACTATTTTCCGGAACTGTTCCACTTGGAGCCGTCGGAAGAATTCCTTCGCCAGTGCGATTTCAGCCATAACCGGATTCATTCGATCAAAGCGTTCATCGAGCGTTCCCTCAACGGGAATGTTCCCTTGAGCAGATGCGAGGCGGCTTTCGGCATAAGCATGCGTCACCTGAACCGGATTTTTCGTGCGGAGACCGGTCAGAGCATCCGGCAGTACCAGGTCAGCCGTCAACTGGAAACGGCTGAAATGCTGCTGCTGAATTCCAACTGTTCGATCGCGGAAGTCGCCCGGGCGATCCATTTTGCATCTCCGGCGCGCTTTTCCCGCTTTTTCCACCACCATCGCGGCATTTCGCCGACGGAGTTCCGACGGCGGAACCTCCAACCGGTCTATCATTAGGGAGGCGGAGCCTCAAGTTTTATCGCCCGCCGGCCGAAAACGGGATATTTCACCGCGGCAAGGGCGTCCGCCGCACCGGAATCCCCAGGCTGTAAGCCGGGAAGTGCGCGTCGGCGAAGACGATTTCATCGCCATGTCCCATTTCCGCCGGAACCTTCAGCAGCTCCGGCGAGGTCAGGGGGAGAAATTCCTTTCAGAATATCAACAATCCTTTTCTTCGACTTCCCGGACAAACCCGTCGTCGTTTTGGTCGACCCGCTCTTTTTGGAGGTCGCGGAACATCCGGAGCGCGTCACGGATTCCGCCGGTGAAAATCCAAACGGTACAGCCGACCCCCAGAATTACGGATAAAATGATCTTGCAATACCAGAAAACACTCCATGCCGTATCCGGGATGAAATAAAATACGCTAATCGTTACGCCGGTGATAAAATGCAGCCACCATCCCATCAGCCAGCCGAACGTACCGTAGAACAGCACTCGCTCGAAGCGGGAGAATTCCGGCGTGATTCCGAGCAGCTTCCTGACGGAAAACCTTTTTTTCTCCACTTCGCCGCCCGGCTTGACCGTATCGTCCGCGACCGCGTATTTTCCACGGTGAAGAAGTTTTTCCATATCGAATTCCACCTTGGGCCCCAGCAGCGACACCATGATATAACACAGACTCGACGCGATCATCGCCCAGAAATAAATCCATTGACCATTGACGGGGAATTCCGCCGGGAATACGAAATCGGGAAACAGCGTTTGCAAATGCGGCGTCAACTTCCCCCATCCCTGCTGGATGCAGATTCCGCCGAAGCCGATCACGGTTCCGACGCTCAAGGCGGTCCAGGCGGCGGCCGTACTTCCGCGCTTCCAGTAAAGCCCGCCGATGATGACGGCTCCGGCGCCGCCGAGGTAGATCGCCCCGGTGAGGGCAAAATACATGAAGACAAAGCCTTTCAGCGAAAAGAAGATGCTGAAGATGAAACCGAACAGCGCCACACCGATGATGGAGAGCCGCAGCATCAGCAAATGTGTCCGGGGGGATTTGAACGGTTTGTTGCGGATCGGCAGAACCACGTCCTGGATGAAGATGGTTCCCCAGGCGTGAATGTAACTGTCGTCGCAGGAGATGGCGCAGCACAGGATCAGCCCGCCTGTCAGCCCGGCCAGCCACGCCGGCAGCGAATGCAGCAGGAACATCGGCACGGTCATCTGATTGCGGAAAAACTGGTTGTCGATTTCCCCCAGGGCGGCGTTGATGGGGATCGCCTGGTCGGCGAATTTCGGCGAATGCAACACCGTGTAGGCGACCAGCGGGATCAGGATGAGGCAAATGGAGCTCGTAATCGTGCGCCAATTGCCGATCACGTTGGCGATCACCGCTTCATGCGGCGTTTTCGCGGCGGCGTTGTAGCCGGAATTCCCCTGCCAGCTCCGGACGTTGTAGATGGCTCCCAGTAGCCCGATCAGGAAATACCAGACGTCGAAATCGTTGCCGGAGGTGTCTGCGAAGGGGTTGAGCATGGACTTCCCCGCCGGAACTCCGGCGCTCAATCCGGCCACGATATCGCCCCATTGATAGGTGAAGAGGAGGAAGCAAACCACGACGGCGAACACGAGCATCAGGTATGAGCCCTGAAGGAAATCGGTGATCATGACGGTGATCTGCCCCCCCGCGCAGGCGACATAGGTAGCGGTGCCGAGATAAGCCGCCATCACGACCCAATAGGTCTTCACTGTAAAAGCGCCGAGCAGAAAATGATCCGGCAACCCGAAAAAGTAAACGATCAGGTTGGCGGCGAGCAACGGAAATACGCCGAAATTCAGGATTCCGGAAAACCAGCAGAGGATTCCGGCGAAATAGCGGAATCGGCGGCTGTAACGGATTTCAAAAAACTGCGCCAGCGTCAATGCCCGGGTCTGCCGGAAGCGGTAGATGACGAAACCGGTCAGGCCGAGAAAGAGTCCGATCGGCAGGTTCATCATGCCCCACCATTGCGGCGGCAGCCCGGCATGGTACACCATCTCCCAAACCGCGATCAAGGTTACGGCTCCGTAAAACCCGCCGGAAACCGTAAGCAGATAACGCCCCGCCATACGGTCGGCGGCCAAAAAATCGGAGACCCCGCGCATATAACGCTTGCTGTATAAGGTGATTGCCAGCAGCAGACAGACCAGGGTGCCGGAAACACCCCAAATAGCTTCCGATGTGCTCATGATTCTCCTGATTCTACCGAAAAATTAAATTGTTGCAATGAGCACATCCAGCGATAAAACTCACGGAATTCCGTTCAAAAGTCCGAATCGAAGAATTGCGGAGCTGTTCGATTTCCCCATACTCAAAAAACGACGTCAACGATGTCGGGCTCACGCCCAAACCAAGTTCAAACATATTGATTCCCCATTTATCGCGGTAAAAGCAGCAGTTGAGTGAAATTGCGTCCCGATAAATCGACGGTGACGGTGTTTTCTTTGTGCTCCGCTTCATTGCCTGTGGCAGCCTGAAGAATGCGCATTCCACTGCCGAACCCGAGCTTTTCCGGGTTCAAAGTCACGGAAACCTTCCGGGGCTGATCGGAGAAATTGCAGACGCTCAGAAGCATTTTATCCTTTTTGCCGACAATGGTGCATTTGACGTCGGGGAAGGAACTTTGAACAGATTCGGCGTTGTTCCAGAAAGGCAGGAAAATATCGTTGCCGGTAAAACCGATTTCAGCATACGCCCGGTAGACTTCCGCCTGCCTGTCCTGGAGCAGGAATGTGTGGTTCCACCACGGAATCGCCGCCGCCGTGAGCATAGTCATGAGATCGTCGGTGTATTTGCGGAATTTCCCTTCCCGGACGGGGATGAAATTCAGGATTACTCCGAACTGACGGCCGTTGTACTCCGCCCGGATGCGGTCGGGAGTGATGTAATCCAGCGTCGGGGAATTGGCGCTGATGACGCCGCCGAGATATTCCGGATCCACCACCATATCCCAGAAATTGGCGTGCGGCAGGCAATAGGTCCCCCCGGAATGGCCGACGAAAAAGATGCGGCGTTCCGGCGTTTCGCACTCTTTCGCCATGATATAAAGCCGTTTCTGCAATTCGCGGTATTTGTAGATGGAATAGGTCGGACGCCGTTTCCCGTCGCGTTCGTAGCCGCTGTCCGTCAGGGGATTCAGGTCTTTGATCGGGTGGGCAAAATCCGAATAAATGCCGTTGACGCCGGATTCCCGGAAATATTGAGAGAAGCG
>JAVBSA010000120.1:0-4157 GCA_031556915.1 Victivallis sp. | reverse complement strand
AATATAAAAAGTGCTGCGGGTGAGACGGTGTCCGGCCCGGCACCGCGCATATTCGGCGTCTGCGGCCACCCGCAGCTTTATTCCGCCGAAGACCAGAAGCGGGAGGCGGCGGCGGCGGCGCTTTGCGGCGCGAGAGTTCTGCGCGAAGATGCGCACTGGGCGAAAATCCAGCCCGCTCCGGGCGAGTGGAATTTCGCCTCCCTCGACCGAACGGCCGCCATCTTCGCCGAACAGGGGGTGGAAATGGAGCTCATCTATTCCTACACCCCCCGGTGGGCGATTGCGAAGGAGTTCAAACCGCTCCGCGAAGCAAGGCGCGGAGTCCACAACTCGCGCCCCGACTACAACGCCTGGCGCGAATTCGTCCGCCGCACAGCCGAGCGTTACCGCGGTCAAATCCGTTTCTTCGAAGTCTGGAACGAACCGGATCTCTTCAGTTTCGCCAATTTCAGCGCCGAAGAGTATATTGAAATGGTGAAAATCGCGGCCGCCGAGACCCGCAAGGCGAATCCGGAAGCGCTGATCCTGACCGGCGGCTTCACCTGCATGCCCCCCTATTTCGCGCTGAACGACCAGGAACACCAGGAAAAGACGCTGCGACAGGCTAAAGGCTCCTACGACATCCACGCCTTCCACGGCCACGGTCCTTTCAGCCACTACTATCCCCAGATCGAACGGATGCTTGAAATGCGCAAGCAGCTCGGCGTCGAAGCGCCGTGGTGGCCCAATGAAACCGCGGAACATTCGGTCTTCACGGGGGAAAACGGCCAGGCCGCCACCCTCTGGCAGAAGCTGTTCTACAGCTGGGCCAACGGGGCGATCGGCTACAACTGGTACGATTTGCGCAACGACGGGTTCGACGCCAACTATTCCGAACAGAATTTCGGGATGATCCGGCACGACTTCAACCCCAAGGCGGCTTACGCGGCCTACAACACCATCACCCGCAATTTCGGCAAAGCGAAATTCGAGCGGTCAATCCCCTTCCCCGCTCTCCGGCTCTACCAATTTCGCGACGGCGACGACATCCTGCTGGCCGGCTGGAACGACGCCCTCGATTCGGATCAAAGAATTTTCGCCTGCCGGACCGACGCGCAACGGGCGGAATCGTTCGATCTCTTCGACAACGCCCATGACATGAAACTTTCACAGGGCATGTTCCTGCTGACGCCCCAAGCGACTCCTTCGGGAGCCCGCCTCGTCCAAACGCGGCAATTCGAAGTGCTCGGCGAACTGCTCACACCCGAGGAAGCGGTCACGCTGCCGGGCGGCGCGAACCTTCTCCGGTTCCGGCTGGAGAACCCCTTCCCCGAAGCAATCGCCTGCCGGCTCGACTTTGCATTGCCGGAAGGGGTAAAGCAGAAAGAACCCCTCCTGCCGATTCCCCTGAAAGCGGGTGAAAAACGCTCTCTCACCCTCGAGCTCCTGTGTGAAAAAGCTCCGTTGCCGGAAACCCGGATCGGCGTCAACCTCACGATTCCGGAACTCGCCCTTGAAGCAAAAGCGACCTTTCCGGTGCGTCCGACCGCCCGGATCGGCGGAGATTTCGCCGACCGGCCCGATTTCGTGCTGGACAGCCCGAAACAACTGGTGTCCCTGGCCCCGGCCGATCCCGCCAAGGCTCATCTGTTCTGGAAGGGGCCGGCGGATCTGAGCGCCGAGCTCTTCCTCGCCTGCAGCGGCGGCACGCTGAAATTGCGGGCGGCGGTGACGGACGACGTCCATTATCAGCCTTTCCGGGGGCAGCAGACCTGGGAAGGCGACAATATCCAGATCGGCCTCTCGATTCCAGGCCAGGGCTCCCCGTGGGAAATCGGCCTGACCCGCCTCGGGGACGGTACGTCCGAGTGCTGGGTATGGGCCGCCCCGGACGGCTTCGCCCCCGCCCGGAGCGCCGCGGCGATCCGCCTCAAAACCGAGCGGGACGAAAAGCGCAAGCTGACCCTCTACGAAGCGGAACTGCCGCTGGAAGCCTTCGGAGGCAGCCTGCCCTTCCGTTTCAACCTGCTGATCAATGACAACGACGGCGAAATGCGCGAAAGCTATCTGCGGATCGCGCCGGGCCTCGGCAGCAGCCGGAATCCCGCGGATTGGTATCTGCTGACAAAATAAAGCGACTTGACGAAACTGCATTTGTGATGTATTTTCTATTATAATGAAAATCATCACGGTTGAAGCCATGCGGGCTTTGGAGCGCCGGGCGATCGGGGGCAATGTCTCCGGTTACACTCTTATGCTGCGGGCGGGCGAAGGAGCCGCAGCCATCATCGAAGAAGAGATGCGCACCGGCAACTTCAAGCGCGCCGTCATCCTCGCCGGGCGCGGCAACAACGGCGGCGACGCGCTGGTGGTCGCGGCGAAACTCAAACACCCGGTCATCGTATATGCGATCGGATCGCTTGCGGAACTGCGCGGTGAAGCGGCGGAAGCTGCGCGGAATTTGCCCCGCGACATCGAAGTAGTCGAGCGCCAATCCCTCCATGCCGCGCATTTCCGCCCCGGCGATTTGATTGTGGACGGGTTGCTGGGAACCGGCTTTTCCGGGCGTCTCCACCCGGAGTTTGAACATTACATCCGGGTTGCCAACGAATCGCTCCTCCCCATAATCGCACTCGATTTACCCTCCGGAATCAACGGCGACACCGGCTTGGCCGAGTCGCACCTCGCGATCAGGGCCATGCTTACCATCACCTTCGGCTGCCCGAAAAACGCCCATTTCATGCCGGATGGCGCGGCCCATTCGGGCCGGCTGCGGTTGGTGGACATCGGCATCGGGGAGCCGGAGGAAGCGTTCCCCGAAAGCTTCTTCGACCGCGATGCGTTCCGCGCCCTGCCCCGCCCCGCGTTCGACGACTACAAAAACAAACGGGGCTCTTTGCTGGTGGTCGCGGGCTCGGCGGAATACGGCGGAGCAGCGGTGCTGGTCTCGACGGCGGCGCTTCGGATCGGCGCAGGACTGGTGACGCTGGCGACGCCCGCATTGCCCCATGCCGCGCTGCCGGCGGCGCTGATCGTGCGCCAGGGCGCTTTCAGCCGGGATTCCTTGCAGATCCTGATGGGTCGTTGCGACGTCGTGGCGGCGGGGTCCGGCTGGGGCGAAGTGCCCGGCGAAGTGCTGTCGGCGCTCCTCGAAAGCCCCGGACCGCTGCTGCTGGATGCCGACGCGCTGAATTGCGCGGCGCGGGAACCGGAACGCTGGGTGAAACGCGAACATTTGATCCTGACCCCGCATCCGGGCGAAGCCGCGCGCCTGGCGGAGGCTTTCGGCGTGCCGGTCAACCGGGACCGTTCCGCCTTCGCCTGCGCGCTTGCGCGTGCCCTCAATGCGATTGTGGTGTTGAAAGGGCCGCGCACCGTCACAGCCTCGCCCGACGGCAGGTTCACCTGCAACAGTTCGGGTTCGCCGGCCCTGGCGACGGCGGGGGCGGGCGACGTGCTGGCCGGCCTCATTGCCGGACTTCTCGCGCAGAATCCCGCCGATCCCTTCGCCATGGCGGCTCTCGGGGTCTTTCTTCACGGGCGGGCGGGCGAAGCGGAGCCGTTGATCGCGGACGATCTGCCGGAACGGGCGGCGCAAATCGCCTGCAAGCTGCGAAACGGAGCAAACTGACCCCCCTCAGAAAACGGTCTCATTTTTGAGGCTATTTTGAGCGAAAACACGGTCAAACACAAAATTTTCTGTTTTTTTTCCGTAAAAAGCCTCTTTTCTACTTGCATAATCCTCAAACTTTGAGTATTATTATGAGTATAGTCCCCATGCACCTAAAACAACAGAAGGGAGAACCAAAATGAAACATGATTTCTACGACGTCAAGGCCAAAGCCAAAGTCAGCGCTGATGTAATTGACTGCGTTACTTTCGGTGATGCCGGCCGCAAGCGCTACGCGTACACAGGCAAGCCCAAAGATGGCCGCAGCCTGACCGCGTTCGTCAGCAAGGACGTCTGGGAAAAGGCCAAGAAGTAAGCGTTTCCCAAAAGCAAAAGCCCCTTTCCGTCAGGAACAGGGGCTTTTCTTTTTTAGAGAACCACGAAATACACGAAATACACGAAAGTTTTTTTCTTCTGAATTTTTTCGTGTATTTCGTGTATTTCGTGGTTAAAAATCAGATTTCAATGTTCCTTTTCAGGAACTAAAACGGGATAAAGCTCGGGGTTT
>JAVBSA010000691.1:0-6485 GCA_031556915.1 Victivallis sp. | reverse complement strand
GCCGAGGTGCGCCGCCATGCCCGCCGCGCAGATGATGATCTTGAAGCCGCGGTCTTCGGCCTGTTCGGCGAATTCCATCGCCTGCACCGGGGTGCGGTGCGCGGAAATCGCGTGGGCCTCGAACGAGATTCCAAGTTCATCGAAAACCTGGAACGCTCCTTTGACGATGGGCAGGTCGCTTTTGCTGCCCATCAGGATGGCGACGGAGGCGCTGCCCATGTCTTACGCTTCCGTTTCGGGCTTGTCGTTTTCCGCCCCGAGCGTCGGCAGCGGAGTCGCGCCGTCGGCGGCGCCGACTTCGTAATTCAGCAGCCCTTCGGCGATTTCAAGGAGCGCCCAGTCGAGGTAATTCTCGGAGTCGCACTTGATCATCGGCCGGGCGCCGAGCGCAAGCTGCTTGGCGCGTTTGGCGGCCACCACAGAGAGAATCTGCGGGTCCGGAATCATTTTCTTTGCGCGCGCCAGATAGGCATTGTTCATGCTCATAATTTCTTTCCTTCCTGAAATATCGCAAGCGAAACGCTCAATTTTTGAACGTTCCGCCGCGAAAATTTTTCTAGTTTACCGATTTATCAGTAATCGATGATATCACGATTGTTGTCGATCAGCGTCACATCGCCGGAAGTCACCCGCATGTAACGTTTTTCGAACTCCGAAACCGAGTCGAGAACCCAGCGTTCCGCGATTGCGACGCGATCCTCGCATTTGAGGGCGTCGCGCAGCAGCAGCAACCCGACGAAGATGTAAGTCTCCATCTCGACCAGGTTGCGGGCCATGAGATCGTGGTAGGCGGGATCCTTCTTTTCCGCGACGTAAGCGACGGCCTTGAGCTGGCGGCTGTGGAGTTCCATCAGCTGGTCGCGCAGCCGCGCCAGCTTGCCGTGGAAGTCGAGGCCGGCCAATTCCTTGATCCGCTCGTCGTTGTCGCGCTGGATCACACCGCCGATGGCCGCCACAACCTGAAGCTGGGTGGTTCCTTCGTAGATGTTGGTGATGCGCGCGTCGCGGTAGAAACGCTCGACGTTGAAGTCCTTCATATAGCCGGTGCCGCCGTGGATCTGAATCGCGTCGTAGCAGACCTGGTTGGACATTTCCGTCGCCAGCGCTTTGCACATCGGGGTCAGAACGGCCGCAACCTTGTTGTAATACTTGGCTTTGGCGCGGATTTCCGGAGTCACATCGACGCCTTTTTCCACCAGGTCGTTGTAACCGTTGCGCAGGTCGACGATGCGGGTCGTTTCGTACAGCAGCGCGCGCGCCGCGGTCAGCTTGACCTTCATGTTCGAAAGCATGTCGTAAACCGCCGGGAACTGGTCGATCGACTTCTTGAACTGCATGCGCTCGCCGGCGTATTTGCGCGCTTCGCGATAGGCCGCTTCCGCGATGCCGACCGCCTGGCCGCTGATCGCCACGCGGGCGCCGTTCATCAGGCTCATGATGTATTTGATGAGGCCGAAACGGCGTTTGCCGCAGAGCTGCGCCGGAACGTCGTTGTACTGAAGTTCGCAGGTGGCGACGCCGTGGATGCCGAGCTTGTGCTCGATGCGGCGGACGATCAACTGCGGGCATTTCTCGGCGATGAACATCGAGAGGCCGCGGCCGTCGACGGTTCCCTCTTCGGAACGCGCCAGCACCAGGTGCACCTGGGCGCAGCCGTTGGTGATGAACCGCTTCATGCCGTTGAGGTACCACTGGCCGGTCTTTTCATCCTGCCAGGCGCGGAGGCGGACGGCCTGGAGGTCCGAGCCGTAGTCCGGCTCGGTCAGGTCCATGGAACCGTCGAATTCGCCCGACGCGAAGCCGGGGAGATATTTCTGCTTCTGCTCTTCGGAACCGAAGAAGCTGATGGTTTCGGCGATATCCTGCAGCCCGAAGATGTTCTGGAGCGAACCGTCGGCGCGGGAGACCATTTCGGTCATCATCGTATACACCGAAACCGGGAAATTGAGGCCGCCGAAGCGGTGCTCGAGCATCACGCCCATCACGCCGGCCTGTTCCAGATCCTTGAGGTTCTGGACGGTCAGCGGGTGATAGGTCACTTTGCCGTCGGCGAAGTGCGGTCCCACTTCGTCGATGGTGCGGCTCCGCGGCTCGATGCGGTCGCCGCAGACTTCGCCGACCACGTCGAGGACGCGGGCGTAGTTGTCGAGCGTATCTTCGAAGTTTTTGGGCGCGTTGCCGAATTCGGCGGCGAGCTTGTAGTTGTCTTCGCGGAGATTCGCGACCTCTTCCAGGGCGAGGTTCTTCAGCGTGAAGACGAGGTCCTGGTTATCCTTGAAAAAGTTAGGCATGTTGGGCTTCTCCTCTTACGCTTTGGCCTTGAAGGCTTTGATCATTTGCGGAATCACGCTGTTGAGGTCGCCCACAATCGCGTAATGCGCGTTGCTGAAGATCGGCGCATCCGGGTCGGAGTTGATCGCGATGATCTTCTTCGATTCCTTCATGCCCGCCACGTGCTGGATGGAGCCGGAAATGCCGCAGGCGATGTAGAGGCGCGGACGCACCGTGACGCCGGTCTGCCCCACCTGGTGGTCGTGATCGATCCAGCCTGCGTCGACCGCGGCGCGGGAAGCGCCGACTTCGCCGCCGAGCGCTTCGGCCAGCTGATAGATGAGCTTGAAGTTGTCCTTGCTGCCGACGCCGTAGCCGCCGGAGACGATGATCTGGGCGCCCTTGAGGTCGATTTCCTTGTCGGCGCGGACGCGTTCGAGCACTTTCACCACGGTTTCGACGTCGGTGAGGGCGGGCTGAACCCGGACGACCTTGCCCTTGCGGGTACTGTCGGGGGTGTCCATCTTCATGACGCCTTCGCGCACGGTCACCATCTGGGGATCTTCCCAGGTGTTGACGATGGTCGCGATGATGTTGCCGCCGAAGGCGGGACGGATCTGCATGAGCTTGTTGGTGTAGCTCTTATCGTTCTTTTTGTCTTCGAAGTCGTCGATCTTGAGTTCGGTGCAGTCGGCGGTGAGGCCGCCGAGTTTTTCCGAAGCGACGCGCGGCGCAAGCTCGCGGCCCTTCAGGGTCGCGCCGAACAGGAGAATGTTGGGCTTGTGCTCTTTCACCAGATCCACGATCGCGCGGCTGTAGGGCAGCACGGTGAAGGGTTCGAGGCGTTTGTCTTCGACCAGGTACACGGTGTCGCAGCCGTAGCTGTAGAGCGTGTTGACGCAGCCTTCGACGCCGTCGCCGAGCAGCAGGGCTTCGGTTTTGACGCCGAGCTTCTGGGCGAGTTCACGGCCTTTGCAGACGAGTTCGAGGCTGACATCGGCGATTTTACCCGCCTCCTGCTCGATGAAGATCCAGACGTTTCCAATTTTTTCAGCCATGATTTGCTTACCCCAGGGTGTGATCGCTGATGAGTTCGTGAATCAGAAGGCCGATGCCTTCCTCGGTCGCGGGAATGCTCTTCGCTTCGCTCGCGGTGAGCACCACGCTCATGACGCTCTTGACTTTGGTCGGCGAACCGGGGAAGCCGATCCGGCCCGGATCGGCGCCGATGTCGGCGGCGCTGAATTCCTTGATGAGGAGCCCGGCTTTTTCCAGGTCCTTGAGCTGCTGGTCCATGCCGGCGCCGTCGGTGTAGTTGCTGTTGACGTGTTCTTTGGCGACTTCCGAAGCGGTCCGGGCGCGTTTGAACTTCATGATCCGCTTGGCGTTCATCGGCCGGGGATCGTTGGAGTCGATCACGGTGAGCAGTGCGGGGAGGGGGGATTCGAGAACTTCGTAGCCGCCTTCGATGGCGCGGCGGACGACGATCTTGTTTTTGGCGAGTTCCTTCACTTCTTCCACGTAGCAGAGCTGCGGAATGTTGAGCTTCTCCGCCAGCTGCGGACCCACCTGGGCGGTATCGCCGTCGATCGCCTGGCGGCCGCAGAGGACGAGGTCGAACTTGCCGATCTTCTTCGCACAGCAGGAGAGCGTGTAGCTGGTCGCCAGCGTGTCGGCTCCGGCCAGCGCCCGGTCGGTCACCAGGACGGCCTCATCGGCGCCGCGGTAGAGCGACTGACGCAGGACTTCGGCTGCCGCGGGCATTCCCATCGTTCCGACCACGACGCGTGCGCCGAACCGATCTTTGAGCTGCAGCGCCAGTTCCAGCGCGTTCAGGTCCTCCGGGTTGAAGATCGCCGGGAGGGCGGCCCGGTTCACGGTCCCCTCCGGCGTCATCGCGTCGCCGGAGATGTTCTGGGTATCCGGAACCTGTTTGACGAATACGAGTACGGTATAACTCACTGTCTCGACTCCCTTGTTTATGGTTAAATTAATTCTGGAAGTACAATAGAACAACATGGTAATATATCCCGGAATGCCGGGAATAGCAACCCCCGGGAAAGCGCTTTTTTTGAAAAAATCACAGCTTTGATGCTTGCCGGAACTTCCCGGACATGGTATTTTATACAACTATGGTAAAAGCGGCGGACAAACTCATTTACATTCAGGATCTGGAGGGGGAGCGAATTCCTTTCGACCCCGTGGAGCTTCAGGCCCGGCTGATCGGCTGTTTCCTCGCGGCGGGGCTGCGCGACAGCAGTTTCTTTGCGGAGGATATCGCGCTTGCGGTGGAGTTCACGCTCCTCAACAGCAACCGTCCTGAGCCGGTGTTCGGCAAGGGGGAGCTGGCGGCCGCCGTGATCCGGATGCTGGAGGAGACCGGGTTCCCCGAAGTCGCCGCGCTCTACCGCAAAAACGGCGGCGAACAGCGGACGACCTTGAACACCGACGCCGCTTCGGTCGGCATGTTCCTGAAGAAATTTCTCGCCTGTTCCGAACCGGTTTTCGACCGGGTGACGGGCGAGGTGGCCAAAGCGTTCGGCAAACTCGGAATTCCCGAGGCCGAACCGCACCTTCTGCTGGAACTGGCACGGCATTACGAACGCAAAAACGCGCTTGAAGTATTTCAGTTGCCGGAGATTCCCCGCAAGACTTCCGCCACGGCGGAGGAATTGATCGCCGTCCTGCCGGAGGAAGCCGGGCGGATGGTGGAACAGGGAATCCTCAAGATCGATCCCGTGAACGAGATTTTTCCCCGGATTCATCTTTTCTTCCGAATGGTTCCGTTCGCGGAGAAAAACCGCATGGCCGTTCCCGTCACCGAAATGGAGCTGGAACCGCAGCTTTACGAAGCGGCCCGCGTGCTGGAAGCCGCCCGCGCGGCGGTCGACGACGCGCTCGCTTCAGAGGAGCCGTTGCCGGTGCACCTCTCCATCCCCGACATGTCAAGCTTCATCACCGGCTATTTCGGCGCGGACTGGAAGAAGTCCAAAGCCCTCTCCCGCGAATTGGCCGACATTCTCGGCGGCGAATTCGCCAACGGCGTCTACAAACTCAATCTCAATTAACCTTTCACCGCGCCCGCCTGAATTCCTTTGACCAGGTGTTTCTGGAAGATCAGGAAAATCAGCACCATCGGCGCCATGGTCATGACCGCCGCCGCCATCAACAGCGGAATCTCCTGCCCCTGCGAGTTGTTGAAATAGAGCAGTCCCACCGGCAGAGTATAGTTGTGGGGCGATTTCAACAGCACCAGCGGCCAGAAGAAGCTGTTGTAGTTCCCGACGAAGGTGAAGATGGCCAGCGTGATCACGCCGGGGCGCGAGAGCGGCAGCGTAATCTCCCAGAAGAGCTGCCACTTGGTGGCTCCGTCGATCTCCGCCGCCTCGTCGATGGCGCGCGGCAAACTCAGCATGAACTGGCGCAGCAGGAAGGTTCCGAACGCGGTGAACGAACTCGGCAGGATCAGCCCTGCCAGCGAATCGGTCAGCCCGAGCACGACCATCAGTTGGTAATTGGGAATCATCATGACCAGCCCCGGCAGCATGGTGCTGCCCATGTACAGCAGAAAGAGGCGGTCGCGCCCCGGCCATTCCAGCCGCGAAAAAGCGAATGCCGCGAGACTGCTGGTCAGCACTTGCAACAGAGTGACCCAGAGTGTCACGAAAAGACTGTTCCAATACCATACGGCGAACGAAATATCCCGGATCGATAGCACTTTGGCGAAGTTGTTGGTGAAAACGGCGGGAACCCATTGGTCCGACGCGATTTCGGAAAGGGGCTTCAAACTGCAGAGCACCATCCAGACGAAGGGGAGCAGGAGAAGAACGCCCAGCAGGGCCATTCCGCCGTGGAACCCGAAGGCGGTCAGCTTTTTTCTTATTTCAATCGTTGACATAACGATTCCCCACCTTCCAATTGAAGAGCGTCAGAAGCATGATGATTGCGAACATGACCCATGAGACCGCCGAGGCGAATCCGAGACGGCCGGTTTCAAAGCCTTCGGTATAAATGTAATAGGCGAGCGTGGTCGTGGAACCCGCGGGGCCGCCTTCGGTCATGGCGCGGGCAGATTCGAAACCGCCCTGAAACCCGTAGATCACCGACATGATGAAGATGAAGAAGGGGATCGGCATCAGCTGCGGCCAGATGATGTGACGGAAACGCTGAAGTCTGCCCGCGCCGTCTACTTCGGCGGCCTCCTCGAGTTCGGG
>JAVBSA010000175.1:0-5503 GCA_031556915.1 Victivallis sp. | reverse complement strand
ACGTCAAACAGATCGGCCTGGCCATGCATCTGTACGCCGACGACAACAAAGGCATGATGAGCGGCGCCAACGGCAACAGCTGGAATTACGGCTGGAGCGATCAGCTCCTGACCAGCTCCGCCAACCCGAACAAATACATCGACCGCAGCCTGGCCGTCTGCCCTTCCGACGCCAGGGCAGGAGAATTCACCAATATGCAGAGCGGCATCAACGGCATTCACGACTATCCCCGTTACTGTTATGGAACATCGTCCGCGAATTTCGCCGACGTGAAGGTGTTTCTGACGGCGACTGCGAACAACCTGCCCTGGGCGGTCGTTTTCAGCAAGGCGAGAAAGCCCTCGGAGACTCCGTACTACGGCGACTCCTACCGCTTGAATGTCGGCACCATGGCCGGCTACTATCGCTGGCAGGCGGATCAGCAGGTCGCCGAATCCGGCTTTTCCCGTCCGCACGGCGACCGGGGCAATCTGCTCTTCTTCGACGGTCATGTGGAATCGCTCGATAAGGGCAAGCTTGCCGGCATATCGACTTTCCCGATCACCAAGTCCTTCAACACTGCAAAGATATACGAATGACGAAACGATTTTTGCTTCTGGCCGCCGCCCTGGTGGCGGTTTCCGGTTTTTCCGCCTCCGCCCGTCCGGAGCGATTGGAAAACAACTTCATCGCTCCCGGCAGTTCGGAACCGATCCGGCTCAAGTTCCCGGCGTCCGCCCCCACGCCGGAACAGCTTGTCTACGAGTACGGCGATTACACCGGGAAACCCGTTTCCTCGGGCCGGGCGCAATACTCCGGCGGGATTCTGTCGGTTCCGCCGCCGCAGGAGGCGGGGTATTATGATTTGATCTTCCCGCAGCTTGGAATCCATTCCGCCGTCGTGGTCGACCGCCCGGTTACGGGAGACGCCGACGAATTCTTCGCCATGGACGTGGCGCAGAGCCGGGGCGTCATGCCGCTGGAGGAACTCGGTGAGATGTACCGGATTCTCCGCAACAACAACATTATCCACGTTCGCGACCGGCTGACTTATGGCCTTCTCCAGCCGGAAGTCGGCAGGTTCGACTTCGAAGTTGCCAACGGACGTTACCGGAAACTGCGCGAAACGGCGGCCCGCGAGGGGTTGAAGCTGCTCGACGTCTTCCACGACACGCCGGGCTGGAACCGTCATCCGGTCAAGCTGCGCGAGGACAAGGTCGGCGGCAAGGTGGCGGGACGCTACTTCTCGCACGGCGACAATCTCTATCCGCGCGATTTCATCGCCGCGGCCATCGGGCTCGACGCCATCACCCGCCGGTACCGGACCGCCGGATTGGAGGTGTGGAATGAACCGAGTTCGCCGACCTTCGACAACTTCTTCCCGGTCGAATTCGTCAGCGCGCTGACCAAGGCGGTCTCCGTGCGGTTCAGCCTCACCGGGAACCCGGCGGCGGTCGGCGGAATCGTCTACTCCGGTCCGCCGCTTCAAAACTACGATCTCTACATCGCCAACGGTTTGCTCGATTATATCGATGCGGTCAGTTACCACGATTACGAACCCGCCGTCACGCTGGAGGAAAGCGTCACCCGGCTGCGCGGGATCGAACTCGAAAGCAAAACCGCGCGCGCCGGAATCCCCTACTGGATCACCGAAGCCGGTATGCCCTGGGCGAACCGGCCCCACCGCGCCGCCCCGGCCGAGGATCGTTACAGCGCTTCGGAAATCGCCGGAAAGGCGATCGAGTTCCGGGCGCTCGGCATCGAGCGTTATTTCGCATTTATCTTCCGTTATTACAGCGAGCTGCATAAGAATTTCGGCATGATGGATTCCGACGGCGCGCCGATGCGTTCCATGGCCGCTTACACGCATCTGGTCCGTGTGCTCGCCAACAAGGAATATCTGGGTGACCTCAAGGTTCCCGGAGCGGTTCGCAGCCGTGTGTTCGGCGACGGCAAAGAGACGGTTGCCTGCCTCTTCGTGCCGCTCCGTCCCGCTCCGGCGGATCTCACGCTGCCGCCGGGGCTGGAAGTGCTCCGCGCCGAGGGGGCGGACGGGCGCAACCTCAATCTTGCAAACAACCGGATTCCAACCGGGAGCGACGGCGTCGTTTATCTCTATCTCAGGAATCCCGCGCTCGACCGCAACACCAACGCGATGCGCCTCTACCGGATGGCGCGCGACTACAAGGCCCCGCCCCGCTGCCGCAAGCCGGTGGTGATCCAGCCCGACTACGACCTCTCGGGCAACTTCTACACCGGGACCGGCATCCGGTTCAATCCGGCGGGGGACTTCCGCTGCCGGGTGCTTTACGACAACCTTGCAGACCAACCGGTTTCGGTTCAACCGGTTCTCGAGCTCCCCCGGGGCGTCGTTGCGTCCGATTTTCCCGACGCGGCGTTCGAGCTTGCTCCCCGGAGCGGCCGCGCGCTGGAGTTCACACTTCATGCGACGGACGATTTCAGCGTTAGTCGCTACGCGCTGGTTAAACTCGACGATCGGAACGGCAACAGTTCCCCGATGGCCGTTGCGATGCACCGCGAACCCGACGCCCGCTTCGTCCGCGAAGGGCGGGTGATCGGGTGGAAGGCGATGGAAGACCCGGCAAAATGGCGCAAGAACTCCGCCGGGGAGCTGACCATCCGCCGCGACGGCGACGCGCTGGAGTTCCGAACCAACTTTCCGGTGAACGCGGACCGTTGGAGCTACCCGGAATTCCTGGTTCCGCCGGGGTTCCTCAAGGACGCCTTCGCCATCGGGTTCGAGGTGAAAATCACCCCCGCCGACCAGATCCGGCAGATGCTCTTAATGGCGGTCTGTTCCGACGCGAAGGAACGCGGCCCCTATATCAGCATCAAAATCCCAGCGCCGACGGATGAGTGGGAGTACCGCAGCGTCTTCCTGCCTTCCCATCCCCGGCCGGAGGCGATCCGGATGCTCCGGCTGGGCGTAAACGCCTTCTCGCAGGAGGTCGGCGTCAAGATCCGCAATGTGAAAGTCTTCTATTCCAGGTGACAAAAGCGGAAACAATGCTATATTTCCTGATAGGTAAGGAAACAAATATATGAAACCATTCGCCCGCTCCCGCTGGATCTGGAACGATGACACGGCAACCGAAAATCAGCACGTCTGTTTCCGGACGGCCTTTGAATACAGCCCCGGCGGCGCGGCGGTGCTGCATATCGCCGCCGACTCGGATTTTGTCGCTTACCTCAACGGCGTCCGGGTCGGCCAGGGGCAGTTCGGCGATTGGCCGGAGGAAAAAACGTACAGCACATTCGACGCCGCCCCGGCATTGCGCCCGGGGCGCAACGTCCTGGCGATCCTGGCCTATTACCGGGGGCGCAACTTCAGCACTTACGCGCCCGGTCCGCCGGGCCTGATCGCCGAACTCGGCGAAGCGGTCAGCAACAGCGGCTGGCGCTGCCGGAAATCCCCCGCATTCACCTCCGGCACGGTTCCCATCACCACGAGTCAGATGGGATTCAGCGCCGCCTTCGACGCACGGAAAAACGATGACTGGCTTTCCCCCGGTTACGACGACTCCGGCTGGGAATCCGCCCGGGAGCGTGAACTCCGCGCCACGCTCACCCCGCGCCCGGTTCCGCCGCTGCTCCATCTGCCGGCGATCCCTGGAACAGTGGCGATTCAGGGCCACCTCCTCCGCCGGAAAGAAGGAGAAACCTTTTCCGTCACGATGGCGGCCGACTTGCTCGGTTCTCTCCCCTTCCGCGAGGCGTTCATCCTGCCGGATCATCACGGCCAACGTCGGCCCGCACTGCCGAACCGCCTCGCTTTCCGCCCAGTCGGCGACGGTTGCAACGGTTATTTCGCCATCGCCGACCTGGGGGCGGCCTATGCCGGACTCGTGACGTTCAAATTGACCGCGCCCGCCGGAACCGTCTGCGACATCGCCGTGGGGGAACATCTCGACGACGGGCGGGTTCGTGCGAAAATCGGTTACCGCAACTTCGCCGACCGCTATATCTGCCGCGAAGGGGACAATGAATTCACGTTCCCCTTTCGCCGCGTGGCCGGGCGGTATGCGGAGATTCATGTTGCCAATATGGGAGAGGGAGCAATCACGCTCGGGTATCTCGGCATCGTCCCGACCGAGTTGGAACTGCCGCCGGTCGCCGGATTTTCTTCGAGCGATCCGCTGGCCGACCGGCGCTACCATGTGGGCTGCCGGACGATGGAACTTTGCATGCACGAGCATTATGAAGACTGCCCCTGGCGCGAACAGGCGCTTTACGCTTACGATTCGCGCAACCAGGCGCTGTACGGTTATTACCGGTGGGGGAATTACAACTTTGCCCGGGCGTCGATCGATCTCCTGGGGTGCGGATTCCGGACTGACGGCCTGCTTCAGCTTTGCGCCCCCTGCCGCATGGATCTGACCATCCCCGCCTTCGCCTTCGTCTGGGTGGCGGAGATGGCCGAATACGAACTTCACAGCGGTGATCTGACGCTGTTCGACCGTTATCGCGGGCAGATCGAAGCGATGATCGGCAAGGTGCTTGACCGGTTCGACGCCGCAGCCGGGCTGTTCCGGTTGCACGGTGAACCGCATCACTGGCATTTCTATGAATGGACCGCCGGATTGGACGGCAATTCGGACAATGCGAAAACCGGAATCCACGCCGCCTTCAATCTCTATTTTTACGAGATGCTCGGTTCTTACCTGGATATGCTGGCCCGGCGCAATGAGGAAAATCGGGACATGGCCGCTCACCGGCACGGTCTCGGAGCGGGGATTCACCGGAATTTCTGGAACGGCAAGTTTTACGCCGCCATTCTGGACAACGGCGTGCTGCGGGGAGCGCACGAACACATTCAGGCGCTGGCGCTTTACAACCGGATCGTGCCGGAGCCGTTGATTCCGGCGGTTGTCAATGCGTTGCTGGGGCGGACCCTTTCTCCGATTTCATTCAGCGCCATGAGCTATCTGGTTCGCGGGTTGATGCCGTTGGGGCGTGAGGCGCGGCGGGAGGTTGAAGGGCGGTTGGCGGAAGCCTTCAATCCGCTGATTCTCTCGGGGGCAAGCACCCTGTGGGAGACTCCGCTGGGGGCGAATGACTTTTCGGGTGCGGGCAGTCTCTGCCATGCCTGGAGCAGTATCGACGTCTATTTTGATCACGCCGAAGTGCTGGGGATCAAGCCGCTTGCGCCCGGATTCACCCGCTTCGCCATTGCCCCTTATTTCGGACATTTCAAAGAGGCCAAAGGATCGGTTGCAACGCCGTACGGGCCGATCGAGGTGGAATGGAAAGGCATGGAGTATACAGCAACGGGGCCGGAGCAGTTGAAGCCGGAGTTGCGGATGTACCCTGAGGCGAAGTTCCTGACAATTACGTACAATGGCCGGGAGCTACGCTAGCCCTTTCTTGCGCCACAGGGAACCTGGCAGAGTGTTTTTCCGCTTCTGAACGTTCTCGGAACGTCAATGTTCTGTCGTTGAGCTTCCCGGGGGTTTTTTTTGTGACAAAGAGAAAATAAAAAAACAGCGGAGAAGGGAGGGGACCC
>JAVBSA010000047.1:0-2862 GCA_031556915.1 Victivallis sp. | reverse complement strand
GCGTCAAACGACCCGAGGGGCGGGGGTATTTACCCTCTTTGAATAAATTTACACTTACTTCAACATTGTAAACAATTTGAAATATCCGCAAACACATCATTGACATTTGTACACAAATGCTCCATAATATGATCAAACCCGGGAGATCATATGGATACCATGCTGGTCAATCATCTGCAGGAGACGCTTCGACTGATCCGCCGCAATCAGACCGTACCGCTGATTTATGAAAAATTGCTCGTCGAAATCCGGGAGAAACGGCTCGCTTCCGCCGAGGAGGCGATACCGTCCGTCGCGGAACTGGCCAAGTCGCTCCGCGTGGCGCGCCAGACCATCCAGAAGGTATACGACCGGCTCGCGGCCGAGAATCTCATCTACCGCCGTCCCAATGAGCGCAACTGGTATATCAGAAACCTCCGGCAATCCGGGAGCAAATCCGGCGGAATCGCACTGCTGCTGCCGATCGCCTTCTCGGAATATTACTGCATCAGCCAGGAATCCGGACAAAGACATTTCTCCATCTACTCCGGCATGGTGGACCGCGCCATGGCGGCCCACGTCCCCCTGACGCCGATCCGGATGCTCCCGCTCGACGCGACGGCGGACGAGATCCGCGAATGGATCGCCCATATCCGCGACAACTATCTCGGCGTCATCCATGTGGGCAACCGGACCCGCCACCCCGATCCGCCGTTGGCGGCGCTCTGCCGCACCGCGGATTTCCCGCAGATCTCCGTCAACTGGGAGAACGACCTTCCCTGGGGCGGCGCGGTGACCATCTCGCCGGAAAGCACCATCCGCACCGTGCTCGGTCATTTGTATGAACTGGGCCACCGCAACATCTGCATCGCGGTACGGCGCGCCCCGGAGGTCCAGGAGGGCAGCTACGTCTTCTGGGATCGGGCGGCGATCGAAAAAGTACTGCATCAGACCGGGCTCTTTTCCCGGCACATCACCTTCCTGGAAACCGACTGGCACAACTTCGACGAAAGCATCGAGGAAGCCATCGACCCGCTTCTCGGCTCCCCGGCGGCCCCCACCGCGTTCTGGGGCAGGAACGATCACCTGGCCATGGCGGTCATCCACGCCCTGAAACGGCGGAAGCTGCGGATTCCCGAAGATATTTCCGTCCTCGGCTTCGGCGATATCCGGGAAGCGGCGCTCCATGAACCGCCGCTTTCCACCCTGCGGAATCCCACCTATGAACTGGGGTACACCGCCGTTTCGCAATTCTTCGAACACCTGAAAAAACCGGATGCCGCCCCCTCCGCCATCCGGCTGCAGCCCTCGCTCTGCTTGCGGGAAAGCTGCTCCAGGAGAAGTCACGCTTTCGACCAGATTCACGGAACCTGAACCATAAAGGAGAGCACCATGAAGAAACATTTCACACTGATCGAGCTTCTGGTCGTGATTGCGATCATAGCGATCCTCGCCGCGATGCTGCTGCCGGCATTGAACCAGGCGCGGGAAAAGGCGAAAGAGAACAACTGCCGCGGCAACCTCAAGGATATCGGGCTCACGCTGCTGCTCTACATCGACAGCCAGAACGACTTCATCCCGGCCTCGAACGGCAACTTCGACTCCTCCAGCAAAGGCAAATGGCAGGATGTCCTCTACTCCTTCAATCTCGGCAAGGCTCCCTACAACTATATTTACGCCGGCGGAGACAGCTCCAAACTTTCTCCGCTCGGCGTCTTCGCCTGCCCCTCTTCCTCCAAACCCTACAGCGGGGTCGACGTCTCCAACCACTACGGGATCAACAGCCTGACCCATTACAGCGGAACCGGGCGCGGTTTCGCCTCCAAAAACGACGGAAGCGTCGACATGAAGCTCGGTTCCATCAAAAGTCCCAGCCGCCGCGCGGCGGTATTCGACATCGACCGGCTCAGCGCCGGGGGCTATCCGGACGGCTCCGCCTACCAGAAGAGCATCCTCATTCAGAACACCAACAACTGGCGGCACCGGAACAACGGCGGCATCAACGTTCTTTTCGCGGATGGCCACGTGGAAACCGTCGCGGAAAAAGCCATTCCGAGCGCCTGGAACACCGCCGGGGTCGACGGCCACTTCTGGGGGAACCAGCAATGACCCGGTTCCTCGCCGTCCTTCTCCTGTTCCCGTTCCTCGCTTTCGCAGTGGAGCTCCCGGAAGAGATCCGCCTGATGAAAGACGGCTCTTTCCGGGTCGGGAACGCCGCCTTTTTCATCCAATGCTTCGATGAAAACTGGCGTCACATCAAACAGAGTCAGTGGGAGGTCGACTCTTTCCGCAACCGGGAACTCGCCGCCCGGCTTCCACTCGGCGGCGGAATCATCCGGGAATCCTGGCGGCCGCTGACGGAGAAAAGCTTTCAGCTTGATTTCAATCTCCGCTTCCCCTCCCCGGTCAGGTTAAACTCCGTCAACGGCGCCATCGACCTGGCGGCGGAAACGGCGCAACTTGAAATCGACGGCAATTTGTTCGAACTCAAGCGCCAGCAGGGGAAGGTCGAACTCCTTCCGCGCCGCCCGTTCAAACAACTCAAGATCGGACTCGACAACGGCCGCGCCCTCCTGGTCGCCGGTGAGGAATTGGAAGTCATGGTCCAGGACAACTGGCGTTTTCACAGCACCGCCTTCCAGATCCGCCTCTACTCCAAGCCGTGGGCGGGCGAAATCAACTCCACCCGGCTGCAGCTCGAATTCCGGCTGGCGGAAGGCACCATCGAGAGCGCTCCGACGATCCTCCGGGAGGATGACTCCTGGCGGCGGCTCGACTTCAGCCGCGCCGCCGTACCCGGCGGCGTATTGGATTTCTCCGGCCTCCTCGACGCTCCCGCCGGAAAATACGGCTTCGTCCGGTGTGCGCCGGACGGAACGTTCC
>JAVBSA010000318.1:0-16424 GCA_031556915.1 Victivallis sp. | reverse complement strand
GCGTCAACTACGTCGCCTGTACCGACGCGGAAGCGATCGACGCCTTCTTCAAACTTTCGCGCTACGAAGGAATCATCCCGGCGCTCGAAAGCGCCCATGCCGTCGCTTACGCGATGAAGTGGGCCAAGGAACATCCCTACGGCGCGATTCTCGCCACTTGTTCCGGCCGCGGCGACAAGGATATCGACTACGTGATCGAACACTACGGTTACGGCGAAACCTATGACTTCTGAGCAACTCGACATCGGCGGCAAACCGTTCACCGGGTACCGGATTCCAACGGAGAACGGTACGATTCTCCTGATCGCGGGGGATCGCGCCCATCTCGGGTGCGGCTACTTCAAGATCGGAACCGCCGATAAAATCAACGACCGCTTCGCGGTGGTAACCGGGGTGAAGACCTTCGGCGACATGCTGAAAGCAGCTGTCGTCGAAGTGAGCGCCGCCGCAAGGGAACGCGGCGTGCTCCCCGGCGACAGCGGCGAAACGGCGCTGTTGAAGATGGAGGGATGACATGAAAATAGCGGGGCGGGACGAGCTTCGACTCCTGGGAGCGGTCACGTTGCTCGGCGTCATCGTGCGGCTGATCCTTTTCCTGGATTATCTCGAGTCTCCGTTCCGTTATTTTCATATGGTTCCCGGATTGGATATGCAGACGCTCCTGCGCTGGAGCGAATGGGGTTCTCCTGGGGCGATCCCCTATTACACCCATTTCCGCGCGCTGGCCGCGCTGCTCTGGAACCTCAACGGCCATGTCCACGCGGTGGAATGGATCGTCTTCATCCACATGATCTGCGGCACGCTGACGGCGGCGGCGACCGCCTATGCCGCACACCGTCTCTGGCGAAACCGGATTTCCACCCTGGCGGCGGGAGTGATCGCCGGGTGTTACGCGCCCGCGTTGATGTATGAACTCTCCATGTTGCAGGAGACGCTGCAGCTTTTCACGTTCACCCTCAGTCTGGCCGCATTGTTATGGGCGAGAAAATACCATTTCCGGCCCGGCTGTTCCGCTGTCATGGGCATGATGCTCGCATTCGCCGCGGTCGGCCGGCCGACCGCTGTTCTCTGGATGGCGGCTGCTCTCTGCTGGGCCGGTTGGGAACTGTGGCGTTGGGAGCGAAAGAATTTTCGCCGCCTGTTCCGTCTCACCTGGGCGTTCGGCGGAATGCTCGGCGCATTGCTTCTCGTCAGCAGCTTCAACTATTTCAACACCAGGAACTTCAACCCTTTTCTCAATGTCCTTCCCCACGCCGCGCTGGTCGCCAATATGGCGGAGATGCGGCCGGTGTCCGGGGAGGCGCGGCAACACGCGGTTCTCTCCGTGAGCCGGACGGAAGCGGCCGTCGAAGTCGCACGGAGGGCGTTGACACGGGTTCCGGATCTTTTTCGCAGCCATGAGATTCCGGACAATATGAATTATTATTTCATCCGCGACCATGTCGTTTCGCTCAAGTTCATGCCGGGCCCCGGCCTTCTCCTGCCGCTGGCCGTGGCGGGGGGATTGCTGCTGATCGCTTCCGGCCGCTTCCTTCGGCGGGAAGGCGTCATTCTGTTGGCGTTGGCCTCTCTGATCCTGCCTATTTGCGCCAATTACCCGATGGGCCGTTACCGGTTGCTGCTGCTGCCTCTTTTTGCGTTGCTGGCAGTGAGTGCGGTTCGGGCGGGGGTGTTGTGGAGGCCGCGCAAGGTATGGATTCCGGTGGCGGTCATCGCTGTTGCTTTTGGTTTTCTGATCAATCCGTTGAAGACGGAGAAGTTTTACCGTTCCAGTGATTTTGTGGCCTGGGGTCTTGCCCGGGAGCAACCGTCCGGGGTGCCGAATCCGGAATCGATGGAGACGTTTGCCCGTGGGTATGCAATGACGGGCAATGTGGTTCCCGGCATGAATCTTTTGCTGCGGTTGATCCGGCTGGGTGATTTCGACACGGCGCAGACGTTGATTGCCGACATGCTTGGCCGCGGGGTCGGGAGTGCGCCGGAGTTGTTGTTTTATTCCAGCCTGGTCCGGATGGAGCAAGGGGATATTGCCGGGGCGAAGCAGATTCTGGGGCAAATTGAGCCCGGTCAGCTGGAGGATCCGGCAAGATACCGTCTTCTGCGTGACGAGCTGGAACGCAGACAGAAATAGGAAGGCGAAGCCTTTTTTTTCCTCCGGCAAAAAAAATGAAGCTGGAAGGCTTCGCTTCATACCGCGCAGCGGTGCTTCATACGCCAGTGCTTCATGTGCCGAAGGCACGCTTCATTCTTCCCCGCCTTGCGATGAAGCATTGCCTTACGGCAATATGAAGCACCGAATCGCTTCGCTCCCGATATGAAGCGCGCTTCGCGCATGTAATACATCCAGCCCCCCGGAAGGAAGCATCCCCACACCCACGATTCTTCATATGAAGTGTCGCGGGATGCAGCAACGCGCTGCCGTCTTGCAAAACTCGCTGCGCTCATTTTGCAAGACAGCGCTTTTGCTGATCGGATGTTACGGATTGCGTTTCGCCCCAAGCCGCCTTCGGCGGCGTCAGGGGGCGACCAGCGGTTTCGCTCCCTGGACCGCGACCCCACTGTAGTGGGGCTTTTAACCGCTTCGCGGCTTTTTTTTTTTTATAGATCCATTCCACCCGTTACCGGGAGTTCGATCCCCGTAATATACCTTCCCGCCTCCGACGCCAGCAGCAACGCCGCACCCGCCATATCCCCCGGCTCGGCAAAATACCCCGCCGGAATCGCACTCAACACCTTCGCCTTGAACTCCCCGTCCTTCAGCACTTCCGTATTCCGGTCCGTCAACACCACACCCGGAACCAGGTTGTTGACCGTCACGCCATATGGCGCAAAACTCTTCGCACAACTCACAGTCAAACTGGCCAGCGCAGCCTTCATCGCAGAATAAGCCGCCAGACGAGGCGCAGGCTTCAACTGATTCACACTGCCGATCAAAATGATCCGGCCCCAACCCCGCTCACACATCCCGGCGGAAAAATCGCGGATCAAACGGAACGACGAAGCAAGATTCACCTGGCATTGTTCCAGGAATTCCGCTTCATCGAAGTTCATAACCCCCATGTAACTCTGCGTCGAAGCATTCAACACCAGAATATCCGCCTTCTCCGCGGACAACCTCGCCGTCTCCTCCGGAACCCCGAGGTCGGCGGCGATCCAACGGCCGCCGCATTCCGCGGCGGTCGCTTTCAACGCTTCACTTTCACGGCTGCCGTGAACGATCACATTACAACCCGCCTCGGCAAACGCAATCGCAATCGCACGCCCGATCCCGCGCGAGGAGCCGGTCACCAACGCGTTTTTTCCCTTCAACGAAAAGAGTTCGGGAAACATTATTCCACCTTCACCTTTCGCGTGCGTTCTTTCCCGGCGGCGTCGCGGTACTTGAGCTCGTATTCGCCGCGGAAACCGCGGAATGAAACACTGCCGTCTTTCCCAGCCTTCGCCGTGAGATTGGTCTTCCACTCCTTGTTGACAAGATCGTTCAACGCATGGAACGCCCTCTTCGGCTCCATGTCCCGGGTGAACAGGCCCGAAACACACGGTTCCCCCGGCGCGCCGCAGTCGTCGACCACATTCCACCAGGTGATCCCCATCATTTTCTCGGTGCTGAACCAGAGACGGTAAAGGTTTCGCGCAATGACCGCCTGAATCTCCTGTCCGCGCTCGTCAAGCGAAGGCGAGGTGACGGTGATCTCGCTCAGGTGAATCGGCAGCCCCGCCTTGCTGAGACGCGCCATCGTCTCGCGCACCGAATCGGGAGACTGGATTTCCGATTTGCCGTCGGCGATGTCCTGGCAGCTCTGCGGATCGAAGAGGTGCATCTGGGCTCCCAGAATGTCGACCTTGCAACCGCGCGCCAACAGATCCTTCGTCTGGTCCACGTAGGGTTGTTCCAGCATGTAATCGTTGATGTTGAGCTTCGCCTCCTTCGGGAAAATCCCGTCGGCGATCTTGAACGCGCGGTAGGTGTAGTCGCCCGGCATCAGGCCGTAACGGCTGTGGCACAAGCCGCTGCCCGGAACCATCTTGCCCTCCTTGAAATCGGTGGCGCTCTCGTTGACCACATCCCAGCTGTGGACGCGGCCCCGGTAACGGAGCGCAATCTCCTGGATGCGCCGGGCCATCGCCGTATGAAGTTCCAGCATGAATTCCGGGAACAGTTTTTCCAGCTGTTCCGCGCTGAATTCATCGAAGAAACCGCTCATGTAATTGCATCCGTCCTTCGACGAAAAGGCGGGGCGGATTCTTGACGCATAGGGTTCCGGCAGTTTTTTCGCCAGCCACTCCGGGTAATGCCAGGTGGAGTTCCCCCAGACGAGCGTGTGGCCGTGAATCCGGATTCCTTTGCTCTCGCAGAACTCCACCAGCGGATCGGTCGGCGGCCGCCGCCAGTGCGGTTCGTTCTTGGGATCGGCCACCGTGTTCCAGTATTCCGCGCTGTCGCGGAACTCCGGTGCGAACCGCGGCTTGCCCTCTTCGGGCTCGAATTTCTTCCAGTAAAAAGGAATCGTCGCCGAATTGAAGAAGGTGCCGTAAAGCTCCTTGTAACGGCGATTGCATTCGTCGCTGCCGAGCTGGTCGAAGTTGAAGAGGTGCGCACCGAAAATGAACGAGTGCGTCAGCTGCTTCACCTCGACCGCCGTGCCGGGCGCGGCGTCTTTCAGCGTGATTTTCACATCGGCCTTGCGGTATTTTTCGATATCCCGGTCGATTTTTTTCTGGACATCGTCGTTCCAGAGTTTGAGATATCCTTCGCTGATTGCTTTCATTTTAGAAATACCCGCCTTTTTCGGTGATTTGTTCGATGGTTTCACCTGCTCTGACCCACTTGAAAATATCTTCTTCCTGCCGTTCGATCGCTTCGGCGCGGAGCAGCACTTCATAGGCGATTTCGCGCGGAACGCACAGCACCCCGTCGATGTCGCCGAAAATCACGTCGCCCGGCCGGATCGTCACTTTGCCGAGTTTGACCGGAACCTGATAGTGCGTGATGAGGCAGCGGCCGAGGGAGCCGTTGCTGGTGCGGTATTTATAGAAGACCGGAAAATCCTGTTCCAGGATCTGTTTGGTGTCGCGGATTCCGCCGGAGATCACTGCGCCGCGGATTCCGCGCTGAAGCGCGGTGGCGGTCATGACGCCGCCCCAGAGGGAGGCTTCAACGTCGCTCGAGGTGTCCCAGATGACCAGGCCTTCGGGACGCATGTGGTCGAGCATTTCGGCGCGGAAGGTCATTTCGCCGCGGATCATCACGTTGGGGGCGCTTTTGACGGTGAATGCGATTCCGCAGACGGTCATTTCGTCGCGCAGCGGCAGGATGTCGGTGGGGAGTGTCTGGTCGAGCAGACAGCGTTCACGCATGACATCGTTGATTGCGCCGGTGTAGAGTTTCTCATAGCGTTCGCAGAGTTCGCGAGTCGGGATCGGGAAATCGCAGTCGGGAATGCGTTCGCGTTCCCGGATCAGGTTTTCCAGTTTCATCATCGAGGCTTCGGTTTGCAGTGCCATAATTGTTCCTTATATTTTTGTGGACACGGTGAAACGTAAGGTATCGAGGATGCCGCGGATATATCCTATGGCGAAAAGATTGCCTTGCATCTCGTAGCCGGGATTCTGATTGCCCTCCCCCGCCATCGTCGGGGTGTGGTCGGGGCGGATCAGCCCGTCGAATCCGTTCTCCGCAAGAAGCGCGAGCAGTTCCGGCATATCGGTCGGCCCGTTGTCGTGAAAGGTCTCGTGAAACTTGTGTTTCGTCCCTTCAATATCGCGGAAATGAAAGAAAAACAATTTTTTCTTCCCGCAGAACTCGGCAAGGCACCCCTTCACATCCTCCCCCATCGCCTTGAAGGTGGCCTGGCAGAAGGTGACGCCGTGGTTGGGGCTGTCGATTGTCGATAACGCCCGGCGGTACGCCTCCATATCGATCAGAATCCGGGCATAGCCCGAAAGCTGAGGAATGGGGGGATCGTCGGGATGCAGCCCGAGCATCACACCCGCTTCTTCCGCCGCCGGCACGACCGCTTTGATGAAATATTCGTAATTCTCCCACAGCTTCTCGGCGCGGATGACAGGCTCCTCCGGTTCCGGCGGCAGATGCGACCGGTCGAATTCGCTGGTGAGCGCGCCGCCGCGTTCCGGGCGGGTGAAGCTGGTGCGGAACCAGCCGATTCCCGCCATGAAATTGTAGCACAGCAGCGGAATTTCAAGCTTCCCCATGTTGCGGAGCATGGCCCGATAACGTTCGATGTCCTCGTCGCGCCCGGGGAGGCCGAGCTTGATCCGGCTCATATCGAACTGGTCGCCTTCCAGCGCGGCGAGCTTGAAGCCGTGTTCCCGGAAGCGATTGACCGTATATCTCAGCGAATCGAAATCCCACGGCGGCAGCTGCCCGGAGAGTTCGGGCGCGGCTTTGGTCACCGCGTAATCAACCCCGAGCTGGCGGGCGAGCACCCACTTGATATCCGGCTGAACCGGGAGCATCAGGCCGAGATGCATCACAACTCTCCCTTGCACCAGCGGCGCATTGTTTCCGCCGCCGGTTTGCCTTTGATGGTGAAGCCGGTGTCGCCGGAGGCGTGGTTGTAGTGGGGGCGCTCCTGCTGTTCGTCCCACTTCCACCACATCAGCCCCTTCCACCACGGTTTGCCTTCGAACGCCTTCACCACGCCTTCGAGGTAATTGGCTTGCGCCATCCCGTCATAGCTGCCGTCGTTGTCGTAACGCCACGGGGTTTCGGTTCCGTTTTCCACAGACCGCGCCCCGCATTCGGCAAAGAGAAGCGGGCGGCCGAGCGCTTTCACCACGTCGTGTTCAAGAATCTCCACGCTTTTCCGCAAATCCGCCGCGATTTCATCCGGTGTGGGATTCCGGCGCGGAGTTCCGGTGTAGAAACTCACCCCCAGTACGTCGAGCAATTTGTACCATTCGCGCACGAACAACCTTCCCGGAAAATACTGGTCGGCATTGTAGGTAATGGGGCCGTGATAAATGGAACGGACACGCTCGATGACAACGGGCCAGTGCGCCTCCTGCGGCTCACAGCCGAGCAGTTCGCAGCCGATGCAGAAGAGTTCGACGTCGTTGTCTTCGGCCAACTGCGCGTAATGGGCGACGCAGTCGGAGTAATTACGGAACCACGCCGCCCAGTAGTCCGTCTCGATCCCCTGGATCATCATTTGTTTCGGGGGGAAGTTGATACTGCCGCGCCAGACGCTGTCGTGACATTCGATCATCGGTTTCAGCATGACTTTGATGCCGTGCGCGTGGAAGGTCCGGATCGCGTCGGCCAGCTCCGCGTCGGAGGGAGAGAAGGCGAAGTCGTGATACATCTTCGTCGACTGGTAGGAGTCCTGCATCACCGTCGCAATCAGGGCGACATAATTTACGCCGAGATCGCAGATGGCCTGAATCTCCTGTTGCCCCGCTTCGCTCCGGTAGTAGCCCTTGCGGGCCATGAAACCGAAACTGATTCCTTTGGCGGACAGATCGTTTGCAGAAGACATTTTTTCGATTCCTTATTCTTGATTATCCGGAATATGTTTCCAACAACAGCGAAGTGATTTTGCTCCGTTCCCGTTTGGCGCGCTCGTAATCGCCGTGCCGCGTCGTCAGCACGACGACATAGCAACTGCGGCCGAAATCGATGAAAACGGTCTGGCCGCTCCAGCCGGAGTGGTAAATCATCCGGCCGGAACCGGCTTCCGGTTTGAATTCGTCGCGCATCACCCAGCCGAAACTGCGTTCCGGCAGACCCGGCGGCATCGCGTTGACGGTGATTTCGCGGAACGCCTGTTCGGAGAACAATCCACCGCCGCCCGCGAGCAGCGCCCGGCAGAATTTCCCTAAGTCGCGCGCTGTCGAGAACATTCCGGCGTTGCCCGCGCAGCAGCCGTCGCGGTAGACGCGGAAGGCGACGAAATCCGAAATCTCTCCCGGCGCCGCCGTTCCGCAGGTTCGGGCGAGGCGGGAGGAGTCGGCCACAACCGGCCTGCCGAGCGACGAATCGTTCATGCCGAGCGGCTCAAAAATCTCCGTCCGGCAGAATTCCTCCAGCGTCCGGCCGGTGATCCGTTCGACGATCTGCCCGAGCAATCCATAATTCCAGCAGGTGTACTCGAACCGCCGCCGGGGCGGAAACAGCGGGGGGTACCGGAGCATGTTTGTGAGCATCTCCCGCCCGTCTTCCGCGAAGTACTGCCGGGTTGCCATGCCTTCATGGCTGAACCCCGAGATGTGAAGCGCCAGGTCGCGAACCGTCACCGGCCCGTACGGCAGCGGCGCGTCGAAGTCGGCGAGATATTTTGTGAACGGCGCATCGAAATCGACCAGTCCGCGGTCGCGGCAGATCAGCAGCGCCGTCGCGGTCGCGACGGCCTTGGTTGTGCTGGCGATATCGATGACGGTTCCGCAGTTCATCGGCACGCCCTGCGCCGCCGTGCCGGCGGCGTATTCGAAGAGATCGCCGGACGGACCGCCGACGAGCAGCGCCGCCCCGTCGATCACGCGGTCGCGAATCTCATCTCCGATGATTTGTTCCCATTGTTTGTTCATGTTATGACCACTGCCGGTCATTGGCCCACTCTTTGTTCCATTCGTCGGTCGATCCCCACGCTTCCGGGAAGTCGGGATGGAGCTTTTCTTGGATCAATTCTTCGTTCAGAGATTCGATTCCAAGACCGGGCGCGTCGGGAACCGTGATGAAGCCGTTTTCGATCTTCAAAGCGGGATTGATCAAATCCCCCCACCAGGGCACGTCCACCGAGTGGACTTCAAGCGACATGAAGTTGCGCGTCGCCGCCGACACGTGAACCGCCGCCATACAGGCGATGGGGCTTTCGGCCATATGAAGCGACATCTGAACGCCGTATTCCTCGGCCAGGTCGCCGATCTTGTGGGTCTCCAGGATGCCGCCCGCGGTCAGGAGGTCGGGGTGGACGACGGCGAGAGCGCCGGATTCCAATAGCGGACGGAAATTTTCTTTGAGATAAATATCCTCGCCCGTGCCGATGGGAACGGTGGTCGCTTCCGCCAGGCGCTTGTATTGGCCGGTATGATGCCAGGGAATGGGGTCCTCCATCCACGCCAGGTTGAATTTCTCCAGCCGCCGGGCGAGGTTGATGCAGTCTTCCAACGGGATATGACCGAGATGATCGATGGCCAGCGGCACTTCATAACCGATCTCCGCACGGACGTCGGCCATGTATTGTTCGAGGAAATCCAGCCCCTTTTCGGTAATGTGGATTCCGGTTAGTCCGTGTTCGGTGTTGAAGAGATCGTAGGATTCGCCCCGCATCGCGCGCGGGTCGATCGAACCGTGCGGAGTGACGAAAACACGCTTGTGCTCGCGCATCTTCTGAAGGAATCCGAGCGGAGCCGAGAGGCACCCTTCGTGCTTCATCAGAAGCTCGATCCCGAGATCCATCTTGAGAAAGGTGTACCCTTGCGCCATGCGTTCTTTGAGGGCTTTGCCCATGTCGCGGCCGCCGCCTTCGGAGTCGGTGTCGCAGTAAATGCGGATTTTATCGCGGAACTTGCCGCCCAGCAGCTGCCAGATCGGAACACCCCACGCTTTGCCCGCCAAATCCCAGCAGGCCAGTTCGATCGCGCAGACTCCGCCCGCCTGGCGTGAATGGCCGCCGAACTGTTTGACGCGGCGGAAAATTTTGTCGACGTTGCAGGGATTCTCCCCGAGGATGCGGCTTTTCAGCATCGCCGCGTAAGTCCGGCTCGAAGCGTCGCGGACCTCGCCGTAGCCGACCAACCCCTGGTTGGTGTAGAGTTTTACCAACGTGCACCGCTTCGGCGCGCCGTCGATGTCGGCGAACCGCATATCGGTGATCTTCAATGTCGCGGGATCGATTTTTGCCATGATGTCATGCTTCCTTGAGGATTTTTTCACACGTTTCAACACTTTTAAGCAGCAAACCGGCGATCGCCGGGAGGTCTTCGAAATCGTCGTCGTAACCGAGCAGCGTCAGGGCGGCAACAACCCCACCTTCTTCCGTGACGGGAGCCGAGAGAGCGTCCACCTTCCAGCGGTTCCGCCCCCGGTTGAAGCAGCAGCCGTGTTTGCGGATGGCGTCGATCCCGGCCCGCAACAGCTCCGGCGATTCCGGAGAAGCGAGCTCCGCCGCACAGCTTTTACCGAACCGTTCCGCCTCTTCGGGCGGCATGGCCGAAAGCAACGCCGCCCCCACCGAACCCTCGGCCAACGGATAGGTCGCACCGAGCTTGCCCGAGACGGCGAGCGGCCGCGGCGATTCGGCCCGCAGCAGAGAAAGCTGCCGGTCGCCTTCGCGGATCGAGAGCTTGCAGCCGAGCCCGCTCTTTCTCGCCAATTCGTCGAGCACCGGTTGAAGGGCGCGGAACCGGCGCGAAGAATCTTCCAGTTTCCGAGTCACCCGCAGCAGCGCCGGGGCGAGATCGTAGCGGTTGCCGCTTCTTTTACGGATCCAATCCGCCGCAAGCAGCGTCTGGAGAATCCGATAGCAACTGCTCGGCGTCACATCGAGCTCCTTCGCCAGCTCCGATTGCGTCATCCCCGAAGCGCTCTCGCCCAACCGGGTCAAAACCGCAACCGTCTTCTCCACCGCCGGGATCGTATGTTCCGAACTATTCATATTTGAATACCTAAAATTATCATTTGAATATATTATACCAAGCCTCATACCGAAAGTCAAGCCTACCGAAGGGAATAAGTAAAAATTTTTTGTTTGCCTATTGACATTGCAGATGATTTGTGGTAAAATTAAAGTGAAATAACGTTATTTCATATTTTTTTCAATTTTCTTGCAACGGAGCAGCTATGGAGTCCATGGTACGGTTAAAAGACATTGCCGAGGCGGCCGGTGTTTCCACCGGAACGGTCTCGGCGGCGCTGGCCGGCACGGGACGGATCGGCGAGAAGAAACGCGAGAGCATCCGCAAACTGGCGCGCGACATGAACTACCAGCCGAGTTCCGCCGCGCGGATGCTGCGCAACAAGCCGAGCGTCGACGGTGGCCTGATCATCGCCGACGAACAAAGCAGATACGTCCCCGAATTCATCAACTGGAGCGAGAAATATCACTGGCGCCACCAGCTCGAGCTCACCAGCAGCAAGAGCAGACAGTTGCCGGCGCTGCTCCGCGACAATTTCGCGGCGGGTGTGCTTCACGCGGGATATTTCAGCGGAGCGGTGCGCGCTTTTCTCGCTTCGCGCCCCGATTTCCCCTTTGTGGCGATCAACGAAAAACATGACTTCTGCGTGCGCAGCAATTTCGCCTCGGGCGCGAAACAGGCGATTCAGTATCTCACCGCTCTCGGGCATCGCAATATCGGCATGACGGTCGGCGACCAGATTTATGACGTCCACCGGCAGCTCAAACAGGGGTTGGAGGAGGCGGTTCGCGAATTTCATTTCGACGTGAAACCGGAAATCGTCATCCGCGAGGTCCGCGGCATCCCCCACCCGGATGTCGTGCAGCGCTGCGTGGAAGAGAAGAGAGCCATTTTGCGCCGCCCGAACCGGCCCACCGCGTTTTTCTGCAGCGGCCACCTGGAGGCCGCCGGCCTGGTCTACGCGGCATTGGAAATGGGTCTCAGAATTCCGGACGATATCAGCATCATCGGCGTTGGCGAACAGGAACACGCCGAAAGCTGCTACCCGGCGCTCACCACGCTCAGCAACGATTACAAACAGCTCATCGCCCAATCGATGCTTCTTCTTCAGAACAGGATCAGCGGGGTCGAGACGGAAGGGCAGGACATTCTGGTAAACACGAAATTGGATATTCGCAACTCAACGAAACGGTTATAGAAAGGGACGCTCCATGAAAAGACGATTCACACTGATCGAACTCTTAGTCGTTATCGCGATCATCGCCATCCTGGCGGCCATGCTCCTACCCGCGTTGAATCAGGCGCGTGCGAAGTCGCACGGAACCAAGTGCCTCTCGAACCTCAAACAGATCGGGAGCATCTACTCGCTTTATTCGGGGGATTGGAAGGAATATCTGCCGCATTCAAAGGATGGGGAACAAGAGTTCTTCAAGGCAATCGCGGGGTATTATGTTCCGCCCACAAACGAACGCGGAGATTATTCGATATTTGCCTGTCCCGCCATCCGGAAACACCTTGGCGCCAATCAGAAGCGCAATTATGGCTTCAATCAGAATATCAATCCGATGGACGCCAACACTTGGAACGCAAACAAAATCAATCAAATCGTGCATCATTCGCGAAAACTCATCATCGTCGACGGATACGTGAAGGGAACCAACTCTTACACGGATTTTTTCGCATCGGCGGCGACTCCCCAGCTGACGGTGGATGAAGCTCATCTCGGTTTCCGGAACATCCTTTATGCAGACGGGCATTCCGCCCCACGCGCTCAAAAATACGATTTGGCGCAAGGGAAGCCGGATGGATCGGTGCTGTTCTCCGCTCCGGCCGCCGTCGCCTACATGCTCTGGAACTTCCGTCAGAAATAAGGTATTTTTATGAACCGAATGTTAACCGCCGCTCTTGCCATGCTCGCCGTTTCCGTCTCCGCCGCCAACCGGGTCGAACAGGAACCCAAGTTCCAGGCGCAGCCCGCCGCGACCGTCAACGTCATGCCGAAGGAGGCCGACTGGAGCACCAATTTCACCACCACCGTGCGGGGGGCGCAACCGCCCGCGGGTGCCTCCTGGACCAAAGACGACGCCGCCAAGGCGAACAGCCAGTTCCTGCGGCGCAAGCTCGCGATCCCCGCCGATTGGAACAACGGCCGCATTTCGCTCGACTTCGAGCGGGTCAACGGCAACGCGATCATCTTCATCGACAGCAAGCGCGTGGGCGAACGCCCCGGCCCCTACGGCGAAATCGACATCACGAAATTCGTGAAGGCGGGCAATACGCACGAGCTTCTGATTTTCAACACACGCGACTACACCGACGTCAGCCGCACGTTTGAAACCGACCTCTTGCGCTACACGGCGCGCGGCCCCAAATCCACCTACGGCCCGGTCTCGATGGATAAATGGGCGATGGGGATCAACGCCCCCTTCAGCCTGGTTCACCGCCCCGCCCCCGCCGCGCTCACTTCGGGCTGGACGGAAACCAGTTTCCGGAGCAAATCGATCACCCTCTATGCCGAAGTCGACGCGGAACGGGAAGTCAAAGACGCTGTCGTCTCCGCCGAAATTCTCGACGCGGAAGGCAAAAAAGTGTTGGAACTCCGGGAAAAGCTGACACTGAAGCCCGGAGTCCGCGAAGTGAAACTCTTCTCGAAATGGGAGAATCCCATCCTCTGGGAACTCGACCGCGGTTATGTCTATACGGCCAAAATCACGCTCGCCGACGCTTCCGGCAAGGTAACGGACAGCCATGCCTTCCCCTTCGGTTTCCGCGAAGTGTGGACCGAGGGACGCAACCTGATGCTCAACGGTCACGTCGCCCGGTTCCGGGTGGAGTGGTCGACCTTCGGAATGAATCAGAATTCGGTGAGTTTCTTCAAGTTGCTCGGGCGCAATATGATCTACTTTCAGTCCAACCCCTCCGGGTGGTGGCGGAACAACACCACCTCGGAAGTGTTCGGTTTCCCGCAGGATGTGATCGACCTCTGCGACCGCGAAGGAATCGCCGTCCTGCTGCCGGTTCCCACCGTCAACTTCATGCGCGACCATTTCCTGAAAAACCAGGATTTGCGCAAACAGTATCAGGAAGAGGCGGAAATCTTCATGCGGCGCTACCGCAACCACCCCTCGATCCTGGCCTGGTGTCTCTCGATGAACGCTTTCAACCCGAAAGACGCGATCTACCCGTGGTCGATGGGCCGCCGGCGCGACTACAGCCACGTTCAGGCCGATGTGCTGGAAAGCGCGGCGAAAATGATCAAGGAAATCGACCACACCCGTCTGGCCTATTCCCACGCCGACGGCAACCTCACGGATCTTGCCACCTCAAACCTCTACCCCAACTTCGCCCCCTTGCAGGAGACCGAAGACTGGCCGGAGCTCTGGGCGAAAGAGGGCGATATGCCCTTCTGGGCCTGTGAGTTCGCGGCAGTTTATGACGGCAGTTATTTCAAAGGCAAATCCTTCTATCTCACCGAATATGCCGCCATTCAGCTCGGCCCCGAAGCCTACAAGCTCGAAACCGAAAAACAGCTCGAAGAGACCATCAAGCTCGGCCTCAATAACCGCGGCCACGGCCAGGATATGCGCCACGTGGCGGAATATACCCCCCTCTATTATGAAGTCCAGAAACGCTATGTCGAAGCGATGGACCGCGCGTGGCGCACCTGGGGCGTATTGGGCTGGCACTACTTCAACTTCCACCTCGGCTACGGCGAACCGCCCGAGGCGAAGGGCTACAAACCGTTCGCCCGCTATTCGCCCATGACCAAGCCGGTGACGGAACGCCCCGACTGGGCGAGCCCCCAGTTCGATTATTACGCCAAAAATATGCAGCAGCTGTTGGTCTACGTCGGCGGCGCGCCCGATTTCACCGACAAGACCCACAGCTTCTACACCGGCGAAACCGTGACGAAACAGTTCGTGGCGGTCTGGGACGGCCCCGGCAGCGTCAACCTCGATGCCTCCTGGGAACTGCTGGATGAAAAGGGCAGTCGCGCCGCCTCCGGCAAGTTCGACGCGCTCACGCTTCAGGCTGGCGACATTAAGTTCGTTCCCTTCACCTTCGCCGCCCCGGCGGTGAAAGAGCGCGCCGGATATAAACTCAAGCTCACCGTCAACGGCTGGCGCGGCACGCAGACGGATGAATTCGCGGTTCAGATTTTCCCGAAACAGAAGACGCTCGAACTCAAAAATGTCCGTCTCTACGATCCCCAAAACCTCTCCGGATGGGTCAAGGAACTCATTCCGGCGGCGAAGGCGATCAAGGCCGGCGAAAAGCCCGCGGTCAGCGACATCCTGGTCTTCGGACGCGAGTCGCTCCGGATCGGAGACAAGCTGCCCTACACGGCGGATGACATCCGCAACGGCCTCCGTGTCATCTTCCTCGAACAGAAGCCGGAGGTGTGGGAAGCGATGGGCTTCCGCAACTACGAGCCATCTTCCCGTCAGGTATTTCCCCTGCTGCTGGACCTCCCCGCCGAAGATCTCGCCTACTGGCGCGGCAAATCGACGCTGCTGCCGGAATTCCAGGCTCCCCGCGCCTACGACATCCCCGTCGCCCCCAAGACCAGCAACCGCAACACGGTGGCGACCTCGGTGATGGAGATTCCGCAGGCGGTCGGATTCGTTCCGCTCCTCGCCTGTGAGTTCGACATGAACTACTCGCCGCTGCTCGCCTTTTTGGCGGGGAAAGGAATGATCCTTTACAGTACGCTCGACTTTACCGGCCGGGCCGGAACCGATCCCGCCGCGACCAATACGGCGGCGATGCTCTTTGAGAAAGCGGAGCTTGGTAACGGCAGCGACAAAGTCGCCGTGCACGTCAACCTGACGCCCGAAGAACTCGGCAAATACGGGATTAAGACCGAACCCGCTAAAACGCGCCGAATCACCGGTCCGGAAGAGCTGCTCGGACTTTACCTGACCCCGAATATGCTCCGGTTCCGCGACGAAATCACCTACAACAAAATCATCTCCGCCCAAAAGGGTGACGATATCTATTACGACGGTACGCTTCTCCTCCGTAAGAACGGCGAAAACGTCGACGTATTCTGCCAGCTCTCCCCGGAACTGCTGGAAAAGAAATACGCCGCCGATCCCAATAAGGCGGAAGGCGCCGCGCTCACCGTTCTGCGGCTGAAGCAGGCCGTCGCCCGGTTGAAAACGCTCGGGCGCAACAACGACGATCCGGCGGTTCTCGACCGGCTCCTCAAAGTGCGCAAAGGCGCGGCCTATCAGGATCTCGACAGCTGGACCGCCTTCGGCCCCTTCGACCCCAAAACGACCGACGTCAAAAAGGCGCTGGCAATCGAGTTCCCCGGTGAAAAAGCGGCGCTCGCGGGCGATCTCAACCCCAACATCACCTACCGGAGCGGCAGCAAGGAACTCGACTTCCGCACCACGGCCACCGCCGAAGCTGACCATTTCCTCAACCTCGGTCGCGCCGTCAAAGAGACCGCCGGGAACATGATCGCCTACGGAGTCCGCGAAGTGCATTCGCCCAGCGCCCGCAAAGCCACCCTCCGCTTCGGATTCGACTATTTCGGCCGCGTCTACGTCAACGGGAAACTCGTCTTCGAACAGAGCGAAAATCACGGCTCGCCGAAACCGAACCGGTTCCGCATCCGCGTCAACTTGAAAGAAGGCGCGAACGTGATTACATTTAAAGTATTCAGCGGAACCAAAGGCTTCGGATTCTGGGCCAATCTCGCCGAACCCGAAGCCGAAGGCGAAACAAGTGAAAGCGCTCCCCAGGAGCTGATCTATGACCCCGTCATCAAAACAAGGAACCCCTATGAGTATCATTACTGGTAAGAAACTGGCGGCGTT
>JAVBSA010000438.1:0-8667 GCA_031556915.1 Victivallis sp. | reverse complement strand
GCCGATCAACACCAGGTTGCCATCCGGCATTCTTTTGAGGTCGATTCCGCTGTTGTTGCTGGGCAGGTCGGTCGGATACGCTTCGCACCAACTCAATCCGGAATCCTGCGAGTCGCTCCGGTAGAGCCTGCCGTTATTGCTGCGCAGCAGCATATGCCCCCGGCCGGGTGCGGATTCCCACAATGCCGGCTGGATCAGGCCGAGGCCGCGATCCTCCGGCAGCGCGACGGGGACCGAACGCTCCCAACGCAAGCCGCCGCTGAAACTGATATCGACCCGCGGCTGCCATACTCCCTGCTCGGTTGAGGCGGGAGCCAGCAGGAAACCGTTGCCGAGCCGCAACGGCTGATTCTTCACCGGGCCGCGGCCGCCGGAAATATCCCCCGGCACCAGCTCCTGCGCCGCAGTCCAGTGTGCCCCCTCGTCGCCGGTGTGCATGACATAAGTCTGCCAGCTTGCGATGAAGCCGCCGACTTTGAAGTAGAGCGCGATCCGCCCATCCGGCAGCCGGTACAGAACCGGGTTCCAATGGGCTTCATCGCTGATCTTCGCCGCCACCCGGGGCGGCTGCCACCCCTTTTCGGAACGGACGGCAAGCCAGATTGCGGTGTCGGAAGCTCCTTCATGGCTCCCCTCGAACCAGGCGGCAAGGAAACGTCCCCGGGATAACTCCACCAGCGTGGAGGCATGGCAATCCTCTGCATTGCGCGGCAGAATGAACTCTTTGATCGTCATGATGAAACAATGCTCCTCAGATTGCCAGTTGCCGGAAATTCCGTACCCGGTGAAAGGTCGCCAGATTATTATCGTGATCGCTTTTTGCCAGCAGGTTGCCGGAACGGGAGAGGACCAGAATATCCTCGCCGTCAATAAGAAGCGTCGCGTAATTGCGGGCCGCGTTGTCCGCCGGGCCCGCCGCGACCGTTCCCGCGTGCGCCCAGTTGAACAGGTCTTTGGAATAGTAGAGGCCGAGTTTCCGGCGCGGGCTGCCGGTTCCGTCGATGTCGGAGGCAACCATCCAGTAAAGCCGGCTCTCTTTGTCGTAGTCGAGATAAAACTTGATTCCTCCGCCCGGCCACGGCAGGTAAAACAGCCGGAATCCCTCTTTGTTGACCACCCGTTCGATCACCAGTTTGCCGTCGGGTTTTTCGACGCAGCGCAGCAGGCCGGCGATGTTGCCGGAGACAGGGGAGACCCTCTCCGCCGCGCAGAGCATCAGGATCATCTCCGTCCGCATCTGCGGATCGTAAAACTCGTGTGCGGGATCGTGGATGCGGACCAGATTCGCTTCGATCACCCCCGGATGCACACAGGAGGGAATTCCGCTTGCGCGCGCCGCTTCGAGAATCGGCCTCGGGTCGAAGGGGTCGGAGAAGCGCCAGTTTTCCCGGCAGGTCAGATCGCTGTCCTCCTGAGCGGACAGCACCACCGGCATGGACCATGGTCCGGCCTCAAAACTCCTTCCGTACGAAGCATATACCCTGCCGTGGCAGAAATCGATCCTGCCGACTCCATCCTGCCAGCGGTGCTTGTCTTCCAGGACAGCCGGATCGGACCAGCTTACTCCGTTGTCGTCGCTGCGGCTGATCACCAGCCGCCCGGAATGGCCCAGCAGATAAAGAGTGCCGCCCGCTTTGAAAAGATTCTCGTGCAGCATCGGCGGCATGGATTCGCTCTGGCGCCAGCTTTTGCCTTTGTCGTCCGAGAAAAAGATCCGCAGCTGGTTACCGCTGACGGCGTCGCCGGTAGTGGATCTCCGCCCCGGCAGGGCGGCGGTTCCCGGCCCGCCGAGGTCGACCGACGCGATCAGCCGTCCGTTGAAGCCGTGGCAGAGGCCGGGGCTGTAACAGTAGATTCCCGCGGGATCGGGCGATTCGAAAAGGATGGTTTCATCGGCAATCGTTGTCATAAGTGCTTATCTTGCTCCGTCGATCAGTGTTTTATATTGGGCGAACAAGGCGGAATCATCCCCGCAGACCAATGCTCTTCACTTAACTGGTAATGTCATTTTTTGACCACGAAATACACGAAATACACGAAAGGGGAGAGGGAAAAATTTCGTTTTGATTTTTTTTCGTGTATTTCGTGTATTTCGTGGTCCTTTTAAATGAAGAGTATTGATCCCCGCAGACGGGGCGGGCACAGGTTTGATGCCCATCCAGGTGAAATCGAATCCGGCTTCGGCGGCGATTTCGCTGCCGGTGAAGCCGGACATGGTGACGCAGGTCCCCAGGCAGGGTTCCTTGCGGAAAATCCGTCCGAGAAAGGTTTCGAGGTTATTGCTTTTCATTGTTGTTGCCTCCGGTATCGGTGATTAAAATATTCCGGAAGGCGCCGGTTCCGGCATGGACCCAGAGCGCAACCCGTCCTTCGGGATTGAAGTCGTCCTTTTCATTCTTGTGTTTTACCGTGCCGATTTCAACGCCGTCGAGCCAGATTTCGACGTCCTGATTCTTGCATACCAGCTTTATCTTATACCAGCGGCCGGACTCCATCACGGGCATTTTGCTTTGGTTCATGCCGTGGGAGTTGGCGGTTCTGCGCGGCTTTTTACCGGGCGTATTCACATCGTTGAGCATCATGGGGCGGCCGATCTGCGCCATCACCCGGAAGGAGCGCTCGGCCTCGAGCTCTTCGGGAGTGCTCTGCGGGGTCTTGACCAGCAGCGGGTGCAATTCGAAACCGATGAATCCGCGATGCTTGCCGTCGGCAATCTCGTCTTCCTGCATCCGGAATTCGAATTCCGCTTCGCAACTGCGGATATTCTTGACAACGCTGAACAATCTTGCCCCGTTCTTCATCGTGACCATACCGTCTGCGATGGCGACTTTGCCTTTGTCGATGTATGGCTTGCCGTTGGGGCTGAGAAAGCTGAACCAGTTCTTTTCGGATTCCGCGGAATTGCGGAATTCGTCGAAGAGCAGGATATCCCCCTCGGCGGCGAAGAGAAATGTTGCACTCAGCAGGAACAGGAACGCGATGTTTTTTTTCACTGATGTCAACTCCTTACTATGACGTTATTTCACTCTGTCCACGGCAGCAGGATCGGATCGATCTGACGGTTTGTGTTCGCGGACCAGTCCCCGGAGGCGAAAGTCATCATCGTCTGAAACGACTGCCTTGCGATCTCGGAGGTGGGGTGCCGCAGCGAAAGATGGTACTTTTTTCCGTTCAGGATCGAAGCGATGCCGTCGACCCCCGCCGAACGGTAAAATCCCGCCGGACGCGGAGCGATTTTTTCAAGCTGCTCCCGGATCCGCAGCGCCGCGTCGTCGGTGGCATGCCATACGGTGTCCAGGTCCGGATACTCTTTCAACAGGTCCTTCAGCACAGTTTCGAATGCTCCCGTTCCGATCCTGGAGTCGTCGCAATTGGCGAGGATCGGCGCAACTCTGCATTCGGCGAATCCGTCGATGATTCCACGGGCGCGGTCATGGAATCCGCGGTAGAAGGCGTTGCAGTTACTGACAAAAACCACCGTTTTCCGTTTCTGGCCGGCCAGATATAAAGCAGCCTTTTTTCCCGCGGCGTAATTGTCGGTGCAAATGGTGCAATTGGCCGGGGAATCCCCGATGTCGTCGATTTCAATCACGTTGGGCATCGCCCCGAGGCGGTCGGCGAGCTTTGGAATCAAAGTCCCTCTGCGGACGCCCGCCAGAAAAACTCCGTCAAGGTTGTCGAGCATCGAACACCCCCACTCCTCCTCCCGGGGGTTGATCAGCGGCAGGAACAGCAAATTACCGTTCACCCCCAGGATCGCCTTCTGCAATTCGGTATAGATTTCCAGATAAACCGACATGATCCCGGAAAGAGGGTCGCGGCTGATCCATCCGAAGTGCAAAGAGCGCGGGCGTCCCCTCACCGCGGAAGCGTTCACCACGCTCCTGCGCCCCCGGCTTTTGGAAATCACATTGCGTTTGCTCAACATGGACAAGGCTTCACGCACGGTAACTCTGCTGACTCCGAGTTGGTTGGCCAGGGCGGTTTCCGACGGCAGCGGATGGCCGTCAGGGTAGATTCCGTTTTGAATATTCCGGATGATGAAGTCGGTCAACTTCTCATATTTCGGCAATACCGTTCCGTTTTCAGAAAGATTTTTCATCCATATCTCCAAAATAAGAATGCGAAACAAACAATACAAGTTTAATACAACTTTTCTATATTGTACCCATTTCAAATGCGAATGTCAAGAGCGGATTCCAAAATAATCGAGAAATTCCGGATTGCGGCTGTAGCTTGTTTCAAATGACCGCATTCTTGAGTACGAGGAGATAAAACTCCGGCACGGATCAACGGAATAACAAGGTAAGGAGAACAACTATGAGCATCCATCTGTACAAAACCATTGTCGCCGTGTGCATGGCCGCAACCATCGGCACGGCATTTGCCGCTTCGGACGGAGAAGCAAAACAATTCAAGCAGAGCACCACAATCGAGAAGGAGCGGCCGCAGCTGGATAAAGAAACCCAGCAATTGATTGCCGCTTATCGCCGCGATCCGTCCGAAGCCAATCGCGCGGCATTGAGGAAACAAATCGCAATCAATTATGATAAAGTCGTTGAACGGAAAAAGGCGAAGCTCGAGGAGTTGAAACGGACCGCCAAACATGAGTCCAAGATCCAGGAAATGCGGGAGATCGTAGATGAGATGGTCCGGAACAGAGATCTGCGCATCGAACAAAGCATGCTCCGGTTCACCGATCCGCGCCTGAAGCCCGGTTCCCGCGACGCGAATGACGGATATCTGCCGGTACTCGGGGTTGCCCAAAATGTGACGATCGCCTATACTCCGGTCACAAACGAGGAGTATTCCAAGTTCATAAAGGCGACGGGCGGAAAGGCGCCGAAGGATTGGAAGAATGGAATCATGCCCGCCGACAAGGCGCACCACCCGGTGGTCAATGTGTCCTATGAGGATGCCGTTTCCTATTGTAAATGGCTTTCCGGCAAGGATGGAAAAGCCATTTACCGTTTGCCGACCGAAGAGGAGTGGGAGTTTGCCGCCGGACACATGCCGAAGGATGCTTCTTTCAATTGCGGTGAGACAAAAGGAACGACGCCGGTAGACGCCTATGCAAAAACTTTGTCGGCCTGCGGTGCGATCGACATGTGGGGGAATTGCTGGGAGTGGACTTCCACCAAAATTGCGGAACGCGGTAAAACGGTTATGGCGGTCAAAGGCGGTTCCTGGAATTCGCGTCGGACGGACTGCCGTACCGAACAGAAGGGAGAAGGCCGGGAGTCCTCCGCCGGTTCCGGCGATGTGGGGTTCCGGGTCGTCCTCGAAAAATAACCGATTCGCATTCCCCCCGCCTCTGGATCCGGTGATTCAGGGGCGTTTTTCTATTTGAACATCGCGGGATTTCATGCTATATTGCATCGGAAGGATCTTACACGATGCCACAACCGAATACGGAACAAATGAACCTCTGGGCCGACACGTTCCTGGAACACCGGGAGCGGTTGTTGAACCTGGCGAGGCGGAATTGGAATCCCGTCCTGTCGCGGCGCGTTTCACCGGAAGACGCGGTCCAGGATGCGCTGGCCGCCGCATGCGGAAAAATCGGCTTCTTTGAAAACAATCCGGAAGTGCCGGTCTATTTCAAGCTGCGGACGATCCTGCTGCAAACCATCACGGCGCTCGAACGCAAGCATTTGCAAAGTCAGAAACGCGACGCCTACAAAGAGTTGGATATTGCGGAATGCGATGACGGCGCCACCACCCGGATCAATTGGAATTGGTTCGCCGATTCCATGCCCGGCCCGCTGACCCGGGTCGCCCGCGTGGACCGTTATGAATTGCTCCGGACGGCGCTTGCCGCCATGCCGGAAAACGACCGCCGGATCCTGGAACTCCGCCATTTCGACGGCATGTCCAACTCGGATTGCGCCGAAGTGCTGAACATCACACCCAAAGCGGCGAGCATCCGCTATGTGCGTGCGCTGGAACGCCTTCAGAAACAGCTGATTGAGTTAACCGAGTTCCAGCCATGAATGAAACCGACTCCTTCGAAGACCTGGTTGAACAGTTCCTGGATCGGTGCCGCCTTGGCGACAGCCCTGAAATCAACTCCTTTGCCGCACTCTACCCGGAGCACGAAACAAGGCTCCGGGAGCTTCTGCCTTTGCTGCTGCAGATGGAGGATTGTCCGGTAGACAAAACACGGAAAATCCCGGAAACTTTGTCCGCTCCCCCCGATTTCGCCGGTTCGGATTTCCGTTTGCTGCGGAAGATCGGCAGCGGCGGCATGGGCGTCGTATTTGAGGCGCTCCAGATCTCACTCGACCGCAGGGTCGCCATCAAACTGCTTGCCCCGTCGCTGGTTGCCAATACCGCACAATGCGAAGCGTTCGAAAACGAAGCGCGGGTGATCGCCATGCTTCATCACCCGAACATCGTAAAAGTGCTCAGCGCCGGGTCCGGCCCGGAAGGCTTTTACTATGCGATGGAACTGATCGAAGGCAAGGGGCTGGATCAATGCAAGTTCGGCGATCTGCGCGAAATCGCCCGGATCGGCCTTCAGGCCGCCGGGGCGCTGGCGTATGCGCACAGCTGCGGGGTCATACACCGGGACATTAAAATGGCAAACCTTCTTCTCGATTCGCATAACGAACTGCATGTCAGCGATTTCGGCCTCGCTTACGTGTTGCGGGGCGCGGATGAGATGGTCGAAAAAGCCGGAACCAGGAGCGGAACACTGCGATATATGGCTCCGGAAAGACTCTCCGAAGGCGTGAACTCGTTTGCCGGCGATCAGTATGCCCTGGGAGCGACGCTTTATGAACTGGTCACCAATCAACCCATGTTTCCGGAAAAAAATCCGAAGGAACTGATCAAACGGATTTGCCGGGAGCCGGTTCCGCCGCTGAAATGCGCCGAACCGGATCTGGCGGCGATCATCAACAAGTGCGTCAGCTTTCAACCGGCGGACCGCTACAAAAGCATGGAGGCGTTGGCGGAGGACCTGCGGCGTTTCCTCAACCATGAACCGGTCGCGGCGGCCAACTCCTCTGTATTCAGGCGTTGGCGCCTCTGGGTGCGGCGTAAACCAACGGTGGCGGCCTTGAGCATGTTGTCCGCGCTGCTGGTTCTGGCGTTTGTCGTCGCGCTGACGGTCGGCTACATCCGCACCGCTTCCGCGCTGAAATTGGCGGAGCGGAATGCGGCGACGGCCAATGAGACGCTCTCCAACATTTTCGCCTATATCGAAGTTCGTACCCCGACCGCAAGCGCAAGTGCGCTGCTTGCCACGCTGATGCCTTATTACCAGGAGATTGCGAAACAACGGAATTTGCCGGTGGAACAGGTCGCCGAAGCGAACAAAATGATTGGAACGACCGCCTTGCGATCCGGCGACGACCGGCTTGCGGAAACGGCGTTCCGCCGGTTGTCGGAACTTTGTCCGGGCGCGTTCCCGTTGAATCAACTTGCCGAATCCCTGCGGAAGCAAGGCAAAACGCAGGAGGCCGACGCGATTTCGCGCCAGGTGGTTGAACAATATTCCGACTCTCCGCTCCCCGCCGACTGCTATGAGGCGGTTCGCGCCCATCTGGCTCTTTCGGAACAGAAACAGGCGTTTGAGATGGTCAAGGGACTCTTGAAGACCGATCCCGCCAATCCGGAATACCGGTTTCTGTATGCGGTGATTCTCGGCGGCAACCCGCGCCTTTTCACCGAACGGATTCCCGGGGTGGAACCCAATGCGGTGACGCTTCTCAACCGGCTCGCCGGCGAGAACCCGAACCGGCCGGAATACGGCCTGGAACTGGTTGACCTGATGAACCGGAAACTGCGTTTCGCCCGGCACTTCACCGACCGCGACTGGAAGGATCTCGACATCGCGCTGGCACTTTCGGATCAATTGCTGGGGCGTTTCACGAATACCCCGCGGGTGATATCCGCCGTTGTCCAGCTGCGGAACGGTTACATCGGCGCCTTGCGCCGCAAAGGCGACATGATCAAAGCCGGAGAAGAGACCGAGCGCTTGACGGGAATGTTGGAAATATTGGTTCACAACCCCGAAACTCCGGACACCGCCCGGGAGTGCCTGATCCGCCTGACCGGTGAATCGGTTCCGACTCCCTGAATGTAATGGGGCAGTCTTTTCGGTGAGGCAAGCAACAGCTTTGCGCTGTCGCGTCCGCAAAGCCCCTTCTGCAACTGACGCTCAAGGTCGGACATGTCCGACGAGTCCAATGCTCTTCACTTAACTGGTAATGTCATTTTTTGACCACGAAATACACGAAAAACACGAAAGGGGAGAGGGAAAAATTTCGTTTTGATTTTTTTTCGTGTATTTCGTGTATTTCGTGGTCCTTTTAAATGAAGAGTATTGGTCCGACGAGTCCGACGAGTCCGACGAAGAGCTTTGGAGAGCTCACAAAAGCCTTGCGAAAAGACTGGCCCACTACTCCTGAATCGCAAAATCGCGACTTTTTTTACTTTCCCTATTGACTTGCCGCAGATTGTTTGCTATAATTAAAATCAATACTTCGTGCACGTGAACGGTGTCGGGTATTTTTTTAAATCCTAAAAACGTGCACGTGCACGGAAAGATAAATCATGAGCATTACATCATTGGAATTGGCGGAAATTTGCGGAGTTTCGCGCGGCACCGTGGACCGGGCGCTTAAGAACCGCCCCGGCGTCAGCGAAAAAAGCCGTCAG
>JAVBSA010000269.1:0-7103 GCA_031556915.1 Victivallis sp. | reverse complement strand
TGAAATTGGTTTGCGCAGGGAATCTGCGTTTGCACAAACCAATTTACATTTTTGACAAGGGATTATTCGGCGCCGGCGGTGCTGCCGATGCCTTCAGCGGAGAATTTGAGCTCGCCGGCGCGGGCGCTGCGGATGATTTCGGGAAGGTATTTTGCATCGTGGCGATCGCTGAGCGTGGCGGCTCCTTCGTCGTTTTTGCCGGCGAGGAGTTTCACCGCTCCGGCGGGATTCTCCGCCGAGCTGGCCGGAGGCACGATCACGGCTCCGATCAGCCAGCTGTTGTTCCAGGCGACCACCGTCTTGAGCTTGGTGCTCTCGGTCACCGTCTTGATGACCGACTCACTGGTCACTGTTACCCGCTCGACCGTGCCGTCGTCGCGGTACTCGGTGATCGTGCTTTGCGTGGGGGCGAAGCAGCCGGCCAGCGCCAGGAGCGCCGGCAGCATCCACAAAATGCGTCTCATATGTTGGACTCCTGTTGTATCATTTTTTTGTTTTTGTTCCAGGCGATCCAGCCGCACAGGCTTACCCCGATGTAGGCTTTCAGCGCCCGGCGGATTCCGAGGCCGTCCTCGAGCAGGTAGCACAAAAACATTAGGTCTGCCATGGCGCGCGTCCATCCGGGCGGCTGGTGGCGGTAGATGTAGTCGTGCGCGATCGCGGCGCGGAGGCTCCGCTGGTCGATCGCCGGAGATATGGTCGACCACAGAAATCTTGGCGCGGAAAAGCCGTCGGATTCGAAGCCGACCGGAACAACGAACTCCAGGCCGGCGAATTTGATTTTCAGCCGTTCCCGGAGCGTGATGATATTTCCGCGTTCGTTGGTTTTGTGTACGTTGATTTTCATTTTTTCCTCAATGCGACCGGATCGCAAACAGCGTGCTCTGGTTGGCGTATCCGATGATATCGGCCCATTTCAGGTCGCCTGTCGCCAGTGGCTGGGCAGAGGGCGAAAAGGACGCCGGAACCGAAGTGCTGAAGCTCAGTGACAGGATATTGCCGTCCGCATCCAGGGCGTAACGTCCGTCACTGGTCAACGTTGTGTAGATGCGCGAATTGTCCAGCACCACGGGCAGATAGCCGGTATTTTCGCTCCAATGCATCAGCGCCCCGTTCCGGATTCCCCAGTGGGGAACCGCGCGCTGCCAGTTCGACGAGGCGATGGCAGTCCAGGTCGACACTGCGTTGCCATGGCCGACCGGGAGAGGTCCGACTGAGGATGCGTTATTCCCCTTCACATAGAGCACACCGGAGCGGATTGCGAAATGGGGAGAAATCCCATATACATACTCCCACCCGGCGCTCCCGGCGTCTCCCATGTTGATGGTTTCGAGGGCCGGACCGTCGAGGCACCGGTAGACTCCGGCGGTGCGAATACCGATGTAGTCATGGAAGAATCCCTTCCAGTCGTTCCAACCGTCGTAACAGGCGGTCGGTTCGTCGATTTCGGGGATACCGGCTCCCCAACGGTAGAGCCGGCGGTTCCGGATGCCGTATGCGACGTCCGCATACAATCCGGCCAGGACGTCGGTCCAGTCGTCGCGGTCGTCGAAGAGAACCGGAGTTGCGCCGAAGTTTGCACCGCACCGGTACAGCCTGCCGCCGCAGATAAAATAGGTCACGCCGTCGTGGCTGGAGACCTTTTGACAGCGGCCGGGCAGCGGAATTTCCGTCAGTTCGGTCACCTCGTTCTTATGGCCGAGGCCGAGCTCGCCCGAAGCGTTTTTTCCCATTCCATACAGCGCTCCGTGGGCTCCGGCCAGATGCCAGGAGCCGGCGAAGAAAAAGAGGTCGTCCGCTTTCAGGGTTTGCCACTGGCCGCCGGAGCGAACCTTCTGCCCGGCGAGCGGATAAAACCTGCCGTCTTTTGCAATCGATATGCTCATTGTCGCCTCACAGTTTGATCCAGATGGTGCCGTCCGCCGGGTCGGCCGGTTCGGTCGCCGAGACGATCGCCGTCACGCTGCCGGTGTCGCCCTTGCTCCCGGTATCGCCTTTGTCGCCCTTGTTGCCGGCGGCTCCGGTTTTACCGGTCGCGCCGGTCGCGCCGGTCGCGCCGGTCGCGCCGGTCGCGGAGACTCCGGTGGAAACTCCGTCGATATGCCAGACGCCGGCCACAATGGTGATGCGGTCGCCGATGACGCCGCCCGTGGCGGTCTGGTACTCGATTGCCAGGGCGGACTGGCCGGCAGTGCCGTATGCATAGGGCGGCGGGACAAATCCCTCCGTCCAGCGCACGACGTTTGACAAGCGGAACTCGTCGATTGCGCCTCGAAATCCGCCGGACCCATTGATGAAAAGGGTGGCGGATAAGTTACTCTGCCGTTGACCGGTGGCGGCTTTCATGACTCCGTCGACGAAAATGGCATATCCGGTTTCGCCACAGGTAACTGCGATGTGGTGTTTCGTACCGGCTTTGATCACTCCACTCGTTGACCTGAGCTCCGAGCTGCCGTTGATCCCGATGGCCACCGCGCCGTCGGGGTATACGTAGATGCCCCATGACGGAGTTCCGCGCGCGTCGGAAACCAGCCAGACGGTATCGCCCGGCAGCTCGGCGAAACAGGCTCGGAAGTCGACCGTCCACGGGCCTGCGGCCGTATCGGTCCCCGTGAGCTGATCGATCTGCACACTGGCGGACGCCGAGGCAAAAACCGCCGCTTTGCCGAATTTGGCGTTTGCCGTGTCAAACGTCAGGTCGGAGGCTGTTACGACAACATTGCCCTGGGCAACAGCGCTGTTGCCCGCATTGCCGTCAAAGTGCAGCAGCACAAGCGCGTTGGCGTCGTTGCCCGGAGAGGACAGGCTGCCGACCACCGTGAGGACTTTGCCGATGTCGTCGGCGGTGGCGATCGGCAGCAAGCGGGCCCGCTCGGCGTCGGTCATGCCGCTGCCGGAGGAGCCGCCGGCGCTGATCACGCCCGGGCCCCACTTTTTGAGCTCGGCGTCGTAGACCAGGGCCTGGCCGCCGGACGCGCCGGACAGGTCGGACACGTCGGACAGGCCGGACAGGCTTGTCACCGTGCAGACGGAAACCGCCGCCTCGATGTCTTTGACGGTCGCCATCTCCACGTAGTCGTCGACGGCGGCGTCGGGCACGCTGATGCTGCCGATCTGTTTGCTTTTCAGTGTATTGATCCGGTAGGTTTTGCCGTCGGCGAAAAACAGTCCGCCGCGGTACGGATTGGCGATATCCGCGGCCGAAGCGGCCCGGCTCCGCGCATCCATCGGCGTGTCGGTTCCGCCCGGAATCAACGGTTTTGCGATTTCAATGTGGTCACTCATGTCAATTCCTCTAGTTGATATAGATAAATAATTCGGCGTCAATCAGCTTGAATTCGCCGTACACCCGGTAGACCTGGCTGTTGAGCACGATTTCCGTGCCGTTTGCGCCGGTACCGGGCTGCCCGTTGTCTTCGGCGAACGGTACTTGCGCGGAGATTCCGTCGAACTTGGCCGCAGTCAGGCTTGCCGACAGCGGCAGCAGCACCACGACCAGGGCGCCCGCCGGAACCACGCCGATGCCGACCTTGTCGAGCTTGGCGACGTCGGCGCGCGTAACGGTCGCGCAGGCCGCCATGGCCGCCGTGACTTCGGTCACCTTGGCCGTGCCGCCGAGCAGCGACGCCGGAATATAACCGTAATACATCGTGCCCTCAAAGTCGGACGGGTCGGACGGGTCGGACGGGTCGGACGTGCCTGACGCCACCGGCCCCAGGAACTGGCTGAGGTAGATGCGGCCGGTCGAATATTCCGGGCATTGCGACCCGAAATAGACGCACATTTTGCCGGATTTTTTAGTGATCTTGCGGACCCCCAGCACGGAGCCGTAAGGCAATGTCTGTTCGCCCTCCGCGGTGTCGATGACGGTTGCGCAAACGGTCGAATAAGGATATTTGCTCAAATCGAACGAAAAATACTCGGCCGACCCGGTCGGCGCTTTGAACTCCACCGGCGGCAGGGCGTTGATCTCGGTCACCCGTTCATACCAGGTGATGACGGCGGGGTTGCACCAGTCGCCGAAATCGTCGCTCCGTTTGGCGAAGAGATAGAGTTTTGTGATTTTCGTTTTCGCGTCGGTGGAGGCCGCCGCGAAAACAAAGCCGCGTTTTTCACCGGAAAAGGCGTCGAGTTCGGAGAGTTCCCCCGTCGCGTCGAAGCTGAGGTCGTCGCCGGCCGCCCCCTTGAGCGAGGCGAGCCAGGCGTCGACGGTCCCCGTGAACCCCTGCGCGCAGGCGACCTCGTAGGCGGTGAGCCCCGGATCGCCCCGGAGCGCTTCGAGCCATTCGGCGCGGGTTCCGGCGTATCCCGCCTCGGCGGCGATTTCGTAGGCGTCGCCGCCATCCGCGCCCCGGAGCGAGGCGAGCCATTCCGCTTCGGTTCCCGCGTAGCCGAGCGCGACCGCGATCGCGTAGGCGCTTTGGCCGGGCTCGCCCGGGTCACCTTTCGGCGGACGGAGCGCCTCGGCGATCAGCGCCCGGATTTCCACCGCGGTGAGGTATTCCCGGTTCCGCAGCACCTCTTCCGGCACCGGGCCGTAACCGGGAATATAAACCCGGTTGCGGATGTGGATTTCACACTGGATGACAAAATCGGCGGGCACGGCTCCGGGATCGCCGCCGGAGTACCCGGCCAGTTCCCCGGTCATGACAATCCGTTTTTTGAGCTCCAGCGCCGCCAGCAGCGCCGGGACGGAGGTGTCCGGAATCCGGACGTCGATCCAGGTGTGGTCGGCGGTCGCCTCCAGGGTCACCTCCTCCGAAGCCAGCACCTTGGGCGCCGTCCCCTGGTCGTAATCGCCGTCGAGCGTGAAACAGTAGGCGTCGCTGCCGACGTAGGAAGGCGGCAGCGGCAGCAACACTCCCAACGGATCTTTGGCGGTGGATCGCAGGTCGAAACGCAGCGTCACCCGCGCCCCGGCCGCAAACTCCGGCGGAGCGGCCTGTTTGCCGAGTTCCCCGCACCAGACGCCGTCACAACCGGCGACCTGTAAAATTCTGCTTACTATCTGCATTATGCATTCTCCAGAAAAGATTTGTTTCCCCGCAACGAAGCGGGCTGACCGTTGACCGTAAGGCGGTAGAGTTCGTCGACGGTGATTTCGGCGACGCGGCGGTAACTGTTGAGCGGCAGGGTCAGCCAGCCGGTCGAAACTCCGTAGATCACGAATTTCGCGTCGTGAATTTCGGCGTGATCGTAGTGGCCCGCCTGCCATTTTGCGTAAACCTCGTAGCTGCCCGGCGCCCCAAGCGGCCAGATCCAGGAACCGAGCGGGCGTCCGGCCGCGGCGGGATAGGTCTCCGATCGAAGGGGACGCGCCTCATCCGACAGCTTGCATAAAACGCACCGGCCATGCCCCGCGCAATCCTTGCCCGCGAGGTAAAAGATCAGCGCCGGAATCACGGCGCACTTCTGGGCACAGCTCACCAGATTCCCCTCGCCGTCGAGCAGCAGGCTGCCGCCGGCGGTGCGATTGAGCGCGGGAGGAACCTGTGTCGCCGGAAACAGGATCCCGCCCCAATCCCCGCCGCCGCCGCCACCGCCGCCCCCGCCGCCCCACCCCCCGCCCGGATCCCCTGTGGGGTCCGTTTTCTGCTGCCAGGAGCCGGAGGGCGAATCGTCATCCCCCAGGGGGTGTTCGTTGTAAAAATATTCCTCCGCCATCTCAAACCTCCGCCAGGATGCACTGCTTCACCGTCATCAACTGCGCCACCGTCACCGGGAATTGGGTGATGACGACGCTCCCGCCCGCAACGGCGACGCGCGCGATCGGATGGGCGGTTCCGGAAGGATCGGCGAATTTGATTTCGGGCTTCGACCATTCGCCGTCGGCCAGCTCCGCCGTCACGCAGAGAATGCCGTTCGCGGGAGCGACCGAGCCGGCCGGAACGCTGCCGAAGACGCCGTTGCAGAAGAGCCAGCCCGCGCCGATCCTGAGCTTTTTGCTGCCCGAATCGTACCTGACCGCGAACGGCCCGGAATAGGAAGAAGCCTCTTCCCCCGTTTCGGAGGGCAGCTGAATGTTGATTCCGGCCGCCGTTCCGACGCCGAACGGAGTCGCGACTGGCCGGGTGACGTCCTTCGACACCTGGATGCGGATGTTATGCAGCATCGCCCAGACGGTGTCGCGCCAGAGTTTCTTGATCCAGACCGAGTCGCTCATGGCTTGACCAGCTCCCAGGTAAGAAACATACGGTAAGTGACGTCGACGTCGGTGTACCCGTTGCGCAGATCGCGGAACGTGAAGTCCTGAAGAAGGTAGACGCCCGCCGGAATCGCCGACGCGCCGCCGCCCGGCAGCACGAAGTTCTTCGGCGTAACCTCCCCCGGAAACAGGAATCCGGCCAGCTGCGACGCCTGGAGCGTCGCCGTCTCCACGCGCTGGGTGCCGCTGACGGTGACGATCGGGCGGCGCATGACAAAGAGGTCGAAGGTGGCGGGCGAATAGAATCCGCGCGGAACCTCGATCAACTTGCCGTCGATGGTGTAGCGCCGGTAAACCTTGGCGCGTTCGGCCGCCTCGAAAGGATCGGTGATCGGCTCGACCTCCACGCCGGATTTTTTGGCGTTTTCGTAATCGAGCTCGTCGGCGGTAACGGCGCGCTCTTCGAAAGAGACGGATCCGCCGGTGCGGATGAAGCGGGCTGAAGAAAATTCGGTTGACATAAAACTCCTTTGCGCTGGCGCGCGTGCAAGGCGCCAGACGAGGCTGAAGGTTAAGTCGGACATGTCGGACATGTCGGACGGGTCGGACGGGGGCGGTTGGTGTCAGGAGCAGAGCGCCAGGGCGCCGCAGCAGAGCGCCCCGGTGCGGCGCCCCCCGCAAACGCGCCAGCGCCACCCGCCGCTCACTCTCCCGGCAGCCGTTTGATCAGCAGGTCGCGGATGTCCTTGACCAGGCCGGGCACATTTTCCGACCCGACATGGCCGCGCTCCACATTTTCAGGCCGCGCCACCCGGGGGCGGCCTGACGGTTTTCTCCGTTCTGCCTTGTCCTGCTCCTCAATACATGCCGGGCAACTGTCGTCGGCAGTGGTTCCTTCATCCGTTGCACTTGGCAACTCACAACACGTTGCTGCTATATCCTGGGTTTCAGACACCTG
>JAVBSA010000240.1:0-3204 GCA_031556915.1 Victivallis sp. | reverse complement strand
ATGCCGCCAAAAACAGTATCATTTTCGTTTGTATCTTCATATTGTGTAATGTAACGAAAAAAACAAAAAAAGCAAACTCATTCCGTAAAAGATGTTTGATAAACCCAAGCGTAGGGGTTATATTATATTCCAAAACGATATTCATGGCATACAGGAATCGCAATGCCGAAATTTTTCATGTTTCTCGGATTTTGGATCGGCAGATTTTCCAGCGAAGAAAACCGGGCGCACGTTCATGTGGTGAAGTTCGGATCGCAGGAAACAATGAAAATATGGCTTGTCCCGGAAGTCGAAGTTGAATATGTCAGAGCAATCAACGCTGCAACAGCCAAACAAATCCTTAACGAGGTCAGGAGGCGGAAAGATGAATGTCTCACAAAATGGAACGATGCCGAGCGCTGAAATCATAAATCTCGCCCGTGACTTCATGCTGGTGGATTATTGCGGGAAAGTTTACCGGATCGATTTCGACCGTTATCCCTATTTCAAAAGTTGCTTTGTTTCCGAACTTTATAACGTCAAAGCCAGCGCGATCGGCTTACACTGGCCGGACGCCGATATTGATCTTGAAATCGAATATCTGGAAAATCCGCCGGAAAATCCGAGCAACGTCTCCCTGGACTGGTGGAAAGCCCAGCGCCGCCGCATCTTATCACGCCTCGGTTCCGCCGGCGGCTCCTCCCGTTCTCCACGAAAAGTCGCCGCCAGCCGCGTCAATGGAGCAAAAGGCGGCAGGCCGAAAAAGAAAACGTCTCTGGTGTAAATGTTGCATGGAACTCCCTTCACAAAGAGAATTTGTGCTCCGGGTACGCGGCCGCAGTGTCCGGTATCACCGCTTGCTTCTCGTCCTGACCGTGTTGATCGGAGCGGTCATGATCCGGCTCGGCTCCGGCGAGAACGGCATCCGGCTCTTCGTCTTTCTCCACCGGCATTTCTTCGATGACTTCCAGATGGAGCTTGTCCTGCCGCTTCTTTCCATATTATCCCTCTATTTTCTCCTGTTGCTCCTGATGTTTCCGTTTTTGCTGCTGCGCTGCCCCGATTGCCGGCGCCGCTATCTCTGGACGCCCAGGATCATGGCGGGCGGCGAGTGTCCCGTCTGCGGGAAACGGCTCTTCCATGCGGAAACACTCCATGAGATAACGCTGCTCCGACCGGATTTTTCACTCTTCCAAGGAACCTTCTACTATATCATCGCCCTGATGTTGCCGGCGCTGTTTACCGTTTACTACCTTTCCCACGACATCCCCCTTGCGTTCTATCTGCAAGTCTTCTGGTTGCTCTCGGGAACGATTTTTCTCTGTTACCCGCTTTACATCCGGATCTTCGAGCGGATCACCGCACGAAAACAAAAGCACGCCTGTCCGGTATGTTCGGAAGAGCTTTCCGATTTTATTCTCAAAATGAGCGGCAACTGCCACAATTGCGGCAGCCGGATCGATCATGGGTTTCCGCCGGAGGAACCGGAAGAAGCGCCGGAGCTGCCAACCCTGCGCGAGGTCGAAGAAAGCGCAATCCGCAACCGGAAACGGGACAATCTTCTCTTCCTGCTACTCCTCCTCTGGTGCAACCTGTGCCTCTGGGGGCCGTTCCCCTGCCTGCCGCTTTTCCCCATAGGCGTGCTGCCGCTCGTTCTGCTGGGATACGCGATATTTTATTTCATCCATCGCCCTCCCCGATCGATGAGGGTGTTTCGCAGATGCCCCTATTGCAAAACCTGGATCGGCGGAAATCATTGCTTCCAATACGCGCTCTGCTTCCGCCGCTGCCCGAAATGCTTCCGGCGGCTTGTAAAGAAGTGATCTCTGTGGTATATTTGCGCATACAATCATTTTATGGAGTAATGGAATGTCACAGGAACTGAAACTGGAACGGCCGCTTGCCGTTTTCGATATCGAGAGCACCGGAGTCATGCCGCAGCGCGACCGCATCGTGGAAATTGCGGTATTGAAGATTTTCCCGGACGGGCGGACGCAGAACACCACGCGGCGGCTCAACCCCGAAATGCCGATTCCGGCCGGCGCAAGTGCGATCCACGGCATCACCGATGATGACGTGAAGGATTGCCCCCCGTTCCTGATCATCGCCGAAAAGCTCTTCAACTACCTCGCCGACTGCGACCTCTGCGGCTACAACATCACCGGCTTCGACATCCCGATGCTGGAGACGGAGTTCCGCCGCGCCGGATTCGAATTCAAAACCGAAGACCGCAAAGTCATCGACGTCTACAACATTTTCTGCAAACTTTACCCGCGCACCCTCACGGCGGCCTATCAATTCTTCTGCGGCAAGGAGCTCGAAGGCGCCCACGGCGCCGCCGCCGACACCGCCGCCACCTGGGAAGTCTTGCTCGGGCAGCTCGCCCGCCACCCCGACCTCCCCCGCGACGCGGTTGCGCTGGCCGATTTCAGCGACCTTCTCGGAGCCGACGCCGTCGACCGCACCCGCCGCTACAAGTGGAACGACAATGAGGTGGTGATCAATTTCGGCAAAAACGCCGGCCGCAGCTTGCGCGAGCTGGCCTCCAACGACCCCGGGTTCCTGCGCTGGATCGTACGCAGCGACTTCTCCGAAGAGGTGAAGGAGATCGCCAACAACGCGCTGCTCGGCAAGTTCCCGGAACGGAAACCCGCAGAAAATGCCTCCGGCGAGAATTGATACACTGCTTTCTCTCCTCGACGACGAGGATGAAGCCGTCGCGGTCGCCGCGATGGGCGAATTGCTCGCACGTGAGGACGAGTTGGGCGAAGCGCTCGCGGATCTTCAGGAATCCGACGACGGCCTGACCCGCCGCCGCGCCCACCAGCTCCAGGCGGCGATCACGTTGCGGAAAAGGCGGCGGGAATTCGCCGTCAAACTCAACGCGCCGCGCATCGACCTTGTTGACGGGCTGATCGACGTCCATCTGCAATGGTACGACAACGATTCGCGCCCGGGCCTGGTGCAGTTGTGGGAGGATTTTCGCGCCGAGGCGCGCCGGTTCCCCCAGAAATCCCTGGAAAATCTTTCTTACTTCATGCGCAAGAACGGTTTCTCCGCAACGCAGGAGAGCACGCTCCGCCCGGAATATTATTGCATCGGTCCGATTCTGGAGAATTCCATCGGTTCCGCCGCCATCCTGGCCGGAATCATGCAGGAGATCGTCGATCCCGGGTTCGAAGTGAAAATCGTCCGCGTCATGGGGGAATTCGCCCTGTATGACGG
>JAVBSA010000283.1:0-2633 GCA_031556915.1 Victivallis sp. | reverse complement strand
CCGGCGCAACGCCGCCCTGCCCGACGACCGTTGCCAGCGGCTGATCTTCGACAACACGGGCGACCGGCCCTTCTCCGGACTGGCGGAGGCCGAGCCGTGGCTCAGTCTGACCTTCATCGAGGAACTCCGCAACGGGGGCCGGGAACTGGCGATCCTGGACGAAAGCGGAGCGGAAGTCCCTTTCCAGATCCTGCCCACCGAGGCGGCGGCCCGCTCCTTCCAGACCTGCCGCATCGCCGTTCCGCTGGAGATTCCGCCGCGCGGGCGCCGGATTTTCCGCGTTGTCCGGCAAGAGCCAATGCCCTTCACAGGCACACCGCCGGAATTCCCGGCGCCCACGCCGGAGTTCCAGGTGATCGACGACCCCTCCGACACCTGGTCGCACTTTCAGAACAGCTATTCCTGCAAAGTAAAACGCCGTTTCCGCAACCGGCGGCCGTGGACGCGGCTTTACTCCGGCCCGCTCGCCGAGGCGTCACTTTCGAAATGGGTTGATTCGGAACGGAACAGCGTCACGCTCCTCCGCCGGACCGAACTTGGAATGCCGGGGGTGCTGCTGACCGCGCGCGTCAACTGGCACGCCAACCGGGAACTCCTGAAGCTCGTGCTGAGCCCCATGTTCAAAGCAAGCCGCCGGTTCGACGGCTGCCCCGGCGGAACCGTGGAACGTCAACTCGACGGCAAAGAGTATCCCGTCTTCAACCGGCTCACGCTCGAGGGGGAAAACCGCAGCCTGACCCTGGTCAGCCCGGATATTTTCTCGGCCGACGTTCAGCCGGATGGCACAGTACGCCTGACCCTGCTGCGGTCGACCGCCTACGCGTTCTCAGCCGATTCCAACGGATTCGAGCTGCCGGAATTTCACTTTTATCCGCTCACCGACCAGGGGACGGCGGACTTCCGGCTGCTGCTGCTCCCGGATGCTCCCGAAGAGACCGTCGAGCAGGAAATCTACCGTTTTTCCGATCCCCTGAAGTATTCCGAAACCACACGCGGAATCCGGCGTTGAATTTAAATTTCAAGGGAAAAGAACCGAACGCGAATCGGTACGAAATCTGAATCGGAAGAGAAAATGAAGAAAACTGAACTCTGTGGGGATGGCGTGCATGACGACAGTGACGCCATTCAGCTTCTGCTGGACAGCCGGATTCCAGTTGTGTATCTGCCGCCGCCGGCAGTGAATTACCGGATCGGCCGGCCGCTGCGGCTGCATTCCGGGCAGGAATTGCACTTGGACCGCTTCACGCTGGTCCGTCTTGCTCCGGGCAGCGACTGTCTCATGCTGACGAACGCCGATCCCGTGAACGGCAACCGGAACATTGCGGTCACCGGCGGAATCTGGGATTACAACAATCTCGAACAATCGCCCAATTACCAGATGGCGGGGCGTTCCCGGCCCGCAGTCCCCGGTGAAAAAGTTCCCGGTTGCGATTACGACCGGGAATATTCCCCCGATTTTTACCGCGGCGTCGCGTTTCTCTTCGTCAACGTCGAACATTTCGTCATGACGGGAGTGACCTTCCGCGATCCCGTGACCTACGCCGCGCAGTTCGCCCGGCTGCGGTACTTTACAATCCGCGACATCGCGTTCGACTTCCGGCACTGGAACCCGGCCCCGAACAATATGGACGGGCTCCACTTCGACGGCGGGTGCCGGTTCGGGCACATCTCCAATTTGCAGGGCACTTGCTATGACGATCTTGTGGCTTTGAATGCCAACGACGGCCGGATCGATTCGCCCTGCCAGGATGCGATTTCCGATATCGAGATCGACGGCATTTTTGCGGAAAACTGCCACAGCGCGGTCCGGATGCTTTCGTTCGGGGCCGCAATCGAGCGGATCGGGATCCGGAATATCCATGGAACTTTCTACCGTTACACCGTCGGCCTGACCCATTGGAGGAACGAAGGCCCCCCGGGCATTTTCCATGACATTTTATTGGAAAACCTTTTTATCGGGAAGGGCGTTCCGCCGGAAGCCGATTTCAACACGGCGCTGCTGCCCGAATATCCGCCCCTCTGGATCGAGAGCGGCTGCCATATCGGCCGGCTCGATATCCGCAATCTCCGGCGCGAAGAATACAACGCCGCCGTTCCCACCATGCTGATCGAGCCGGGCGCGGTTGTGGAAACGCTGACCGTTCGCGATTCCGGCTGCCGGAATCATCTGGCGCAAGCCTTCGATTTTCTGGTTAACCGGGGAACCGTGAATCACCTGGTGCCGGATGAAGCGGGAGAAGCGGAATGATCGTTTTTCATATCGCTGTTTTTCTTCTGCTCCAGATCGGGGCGGCACTGCTGTTCAAATGGGGCAGCACCGCGCCGCATTTGTATTGGAAGGGATTCGCGGGCGGAAATCTGCTGGGGATGACAAGCATCCTGTGTCTGATTCTGATCTACCGGGAGTTGAATGCGAACCTGGCCGCCGCGGTTTCGACGGGCGGTTCCTTTCTGCTGATTCAGATTGCGTTGAGCCTGGTGTTCCGGACCGTTCCCGGTCCTTTGCAAGTGACCGGCGGCTTCCTGATCGCCGCCGGAATCGGCCTGATGGCCCTGGGAGGGAAGTGAGACAGAAAAAATTGAAGCGTGCGGCAGTGTCAAAGGTAATATGAAAAAATAAAAATTTTGACAGA
>JAVBSA010000423.1:0-5830 GCA_031556915.1 Victivallis sp. | reverse complement strand
GGCCGGTCTATAATATAGGCCTGCTTTTGGGGGAATGCAAATGGAGTTTGCCAAAAAAGTGGAGAGGCGGAGCCGACCGGGTCCAGGGCCTTTCGGCCCTGGCGGGTTTGCAAAGGGCGCGGAGCCCTTTGCCGGAGTTTGAGGCGGAGCCTCATGTGTTATCGCACGTAAGTGACGCTGACAAAGAAAAATTTCGCCAGAAATTTTTCGCCACATAGCGTGCGCGGTTCTTTGCGCCGCCAGGCGCAAAAACCAGCCCCCGGAAGGGGGCATCCCCCGATACCCGCAACATTGCGGCCTTAAATATCGAGGGAGCCTGACAGGGGTCGGGGTCTGTTTTACCTGACGGTCAAAGCAGACCGTCGCCCGCCTGGTGGCGAAAAATTTCTTACGAAATTTTTCTTTTTCAGCGTCCCCGGCGCGCGAGAAACCTTGAGGCTCCGCCTCAAACTCCGCTTAGGGCTCCGCGCCCTAAGAACCGCGCCAGGGCCGAAAGGCCCTGGACCCGGTCGGCTCCGCCTCCCCATTCCCCGATTTTCTTACACTCCTCAATTGATTTTCCACACCGAAACGGTTATATTCCACACATGCATTATTTTAAACTGGAAGTCTACGTCCCCGCCGAATACGGCGAAAAATTGAAAGCGGCACTCGCACTCGCCGGAGCCGGCCGCCTCGGCAACTATGACAGCTGCATCTGGCAGTGCGCCGGCACCGGGCAGTTCCGCCCCCTCGCCGGCAGCACCCCCTTCCGCGGACAAGCCGGCGAAGTCGAATATGTCAGCGAACTGAAACTCGAAATGATCGTCAGCGAACAATTCATCGCCAACGTGATCACCGCACTCAAAGAAAATCACCCCTACGAAACTCCGGCATTCCAATATTGGAGAGTGGAAACACAATGAATCTTTTTATCAACAATCTCTTTACCGACCCCGCATACTTCTTCGGCATCGCACTCGTCGTCATCTTTTCCATCTGCTGTCACGAATATATGCACGCCTGGATCGCACTCAAACAAGGCGACCCCACCGCGGCCGACCAGGGACACCTCACCCTCAACCCCCTCAAACAAATGGGCGTCATGTCACTCGTGATGTTCGCCCTTATCGGCATCGCATGGGGACAGGTCCCCGTACGCCCGGCCTATATGAAGCACCGCTGGAGTCACGCCCTGGTCGCATTCGCCGGGCCCGCAACCAACCTTCTCCTCTTTTTTGTCTTCGGACTCGCCGCATTCTGTTTCGGCCACTATAAGCTCGGCAGCGAATTCGCCTTCCGCATCCTCCTCACCGGCTCGGTTCTCAACGTGGTACTCTTTATCCTCAATATGCTGCCGGTTCCCGGGCTGGACGGCTGGGCCATCCTGGATACCTTCGTCCCCCGGCTTTCCCGCACAAGATCGGAACTCCTGAGCGGCACCTTCTTCGCAGCCGCCCTGCTGGTCTTCCTCTTCATCAACCAACTGTATAAACTCGGCGTCTATCTCGTAACCAAATATTTCGAACTGCTCCTGGCCATCGCGGAAAAATTTTCGGCATGAGCACCCCCGAACAAATCTGGAGCGTATCCGACGTCAACCGCGCAGTGCGCGAAGTCGTCGAAGGAGCCCTCATGCCCTTCTGGATGGCGGGCGAAGTCGGCAGCCTCACCCTCCATCGTTCCGGCCACGCCTATTTCACCATGAAAGACGCAAAATCGCAAATACGCGCCGTCTACTTCGGCGGCGGAGCGGAATGCACCCGCCTCGGCGTCGTGAACGGCTCCCTGATCGAAGCCTTCGGCAACCTCTCGGTCTATGAGGTGCGCGGCGAATACCAGTTCGGAATCAAATCACTCCGCCTCGCCGGCATCGGCTACCTTCAGAAGCGGTTCGAAGAACTCAAGCGCAAACTCGCCGCCGAAGGACTGTTCGACCAGTCACGCAAAAAAACGATCCCGGTCCTGCCGCGCCGGATCGGCGTCGTAACCTCACCCTCCGGAGCCGCCATCCGCGACTTTCTCCAGATCATCAACCGCCGGTTTCCCAATGTCCACGTACGCATCTACCCATGCGCCGTACAAGGCGCGGGCGCGGCGGAGCAAGTGACGCGCGGCGTCGAATTCTTCAACCGCAGCAACAGCGTCGACGTAATCGTCGTCACCCGCGGCGGCGGCAGCATGGAAGACCTTTGGCCGTTCAACGAAGAAAAACTCGCGCGCGCAGTCGCAAACAGCCGGATTCCAGTCGTGAGCGCCGTAGGGCACGAAATCGATTTCTCCATCTGCGACTTCGCCGCAGACTTGCGGGTGCCAACCCCATCGGCAGCAGCGGAACTGGTCATCGGCAGACGCGCCGAAATGGAAAAAGAACTGGAACGCAACATCAAAGATATGCGCTATATCCTCGATTCCCGCCTGATGAACCTCAAACGCCGGCTCGAACGGGCCGCCGGCAGTTTCGTCTTCCGCGAACCCATTCATCTCGTCAAAATGCGCCGCCAGCAACTCGATGAACTCGATAACCGCCTCTCCGGCGCGGCGGAACGATTCCTCACCCAGCAACGCTCCCGTCTCGAACGCCGGGAAGCAACACTCGGCGCACTCGACCCGCGCCGCCAACTCGAACGCGGATACGCAATCCTGCTGGCAAACCAAAAACCCGTCACCTCCATCCACAACGCCCCCCCCGGCACCCATCTCACCGCCCAACTCGCCGACGGCGACCTCAATCTCCTGGTTCAGTAAGCGCCATCCAAATCAAACACCGTGGGACTTGAGGCTCTGCCTCAAACTCCGCCAAAGGAGGCGCTTCGCCCTCCTCTGGACTCTTCCAGACCGGCAAGGTGCCGGCGCCGACGCAAACTCGCTGCGCGACTTTGCTCAACTTTTTTCTGATGTACAAGTGGATTGGTACTCTTGGGGCGTTGGGGGCGTAAGAGCGGTTGGCTGGCCCCGCGTCGGCCTTAAGAGCGCGGTGTGGGCGGACCTACCTCCTCCGGGCGTTCCGCTTCGCGGCCCGCTCCTCCGATACGTCGGCCGCAGGAGATGACGCGCGGAACTGCCATCAGAAAGCCCATCCCTCTGGTAGTTATCCGCACAGCGTCCCGGTAGCTTTGCTTCCACAAAAACGTGGAAACTTAACCTGTGAGCCGCCGTGTGCGGTCCAATTGCCTTGACAAAGACGCAAAGTGGTGTGACAGTAAAATAAAGGAGGCGTCGAAGATTGTTTAACCCCTTCGACACCAGTGTCATGAACACCACTATATTAGAACACCGGAAATCCGAAAAGTCAAGCCGTCAATTTCGTAAAAATCTGGAAATGCTTGATCCACATGCTGCCGGTCTGGATTTGCATAAGGAAGAAATTTGGGTATGTCCGGGTAAAATACGGTGGCTCATGAGGCTCGCATACGGCTTTCGAGACATTTCCTATCTCAAATTGAAGATATTTCAGCTACCCTCAATTCAACCTCAGAAAGAACTGTGATTTATGGCTCAAACCGGAGAAGAGGCTTCAAATCTTCCCCAGCTTCGGGATATTCCGGGGGAGTTTCTGCCCTGCCGTAATGCCCCAAGGGAGAATCGCAGGTTTTGAGGGTAAATCATGCCGTAATTTTGCCGTAATCTTTGTTTGGCAATCGGTATTTTTCGGGCTTGTTTGCTGTTGTTTGCAAAAAAATCCCTTGAGGGGGATTTGAGGGTAAAAAATGGTGGAGCTGAGGGGAGTTGAACCCCTGACCTATACGATGCGAACGTATCGCTCTAGCCAACTGAGCTACAGCCCCAAGGTCGTTGTTGGTTTAGCACCAACGATTCCATTAATATAGTGGAGGAAGGCGAAAATGCAAGTTGCACGAAAAAGAAATATGTGTTTTTTTGATTTTGATTGCCGGAAGAAGAAAAAACACAAAAATTTCACTCTGCACACCGGAAAAGTTGAACTTTCTCTTTTTTGCATTATAGTAATGGTATTCGGTAACATTGTCCGGAAAATAATCACGCTTCCGTTGGATATTTTTCAAGGACAGAAGCAGAAGATATGGCAGAACAGAATTCAACAGACGAAAGCGAGAGCCAGTCAACGCCGGTGAACTCCGGGGAAGAAGTGAAAGTCGTTGAGACGGTGTCCGACGATTTCGCCGATTCTCTTTCCAGTTACTTGAGGCAGATCGGCAAATTGCCGCCCCTCCCCCCGGAACAGCAGCAGGAACTCGGTGACCGGATCGACGCCGCTACACGGGAGTTGCGGCAACGGCTTCATGCGTTCGGATTCGTAACCCAGGAGCATCTGCGGCTCCTCGACGACTGCCTTAGCTCCAACGCCGACCCGGCTGATTTCTTTCAACCTTCCTCCCTCCGCAAAGAAGAAGTCCCGACGGGAGAACTCCTGGCGCAACTCTCCGTTTGGCGCGAGGACTTGAAACGAACCCATGCCGAACTTTCACGTTCCTTCAAAGCACGGAGCAGCGATTACCCCAGGAAACGCGACGAACTGGCCGAAATCCTCGCCAAATTCGACGTCTCCGGCGATCACCTGACCGAGTTCTTCCATATCATCGTCGACTGGGTCAAAGTCCTTCAGCCGAGCATCAACCTCGACAGCAGGATCGTCTTCTCGCCCGGCCCGGTCAACCGCCAGCGGCTCCAAATGCTCGAAGACCGCTTTTTAATGACGCTCCCCGAATTCACCGAGCATATCCGGGGCGTCCTCGATACCCACGAGAATCTCGAGAACCTGCGCCAGAAAATGATCGAAGCCAACTTGCGCCTCGTCATCAGCATCGCACAGAAATACCGCAACCGCGGACTCCCCTTCAACGACCTGATCCAGGAAGGCAACCTGGGCCTGCTGCGCGCCCTGGAAAAATTCGACTTCCGCCTGGGAAATAAGTTTTCCACCTACGCAAGCTGGTGGATCAAACACACTATTTCACGCTCGATCGCCGAACAGTCGCGCGTCATCCGGATTCCAGCCCATATGGTTCATGCCATCAATTCCATGACCTGGGCGGAACAGCGCTTCATCCAGGCCCACGGCCGCGAACCGGAAATGGATGAACTCGCATCCATGCTCGAAATGCCGGTGGCACGCGTCAGCGCCATCAAAAAAATGTCGTGCCAGACCATCTCGCTGCAAGCACCCGTCTCCAGTGGAGACGACGGCGCCATGCTCGAAGACCTCATCGCCGACGACAGCGCAGCCAATCCCGTGCGCGAATTCGCCCGGAATTTGCTCTACGAAAAGCTCTATGAAATGCTCCGCACCCTCCCCGAACGCGATCAGCAGATCATTATCCTGAGGTTCGGTCTCTTCGGGCAACCCTGTCTGCCCCTGGTTGAAATCAGCAAACGATTCAACCTCACACGGGAACGCATCCGGCAAATCGAAGTGAAAATCATCGAAAACCTGCGCTCCCCCGCCAAACTGAAATTCCTCGACGGCTGCGCCCAAACCGAATACCAGCCGCTTGGGAGGGCGCTTCGCCCCTCCCAAACCCTCCCAGAGCGGCAAGGTGCCGCCGCCGGCCACCCATTTTGAGCGAAGCTCAAAATAGGTACTTTTAAAGTACGCGCAAATTTCCTTTCGACGATGTCGAAAGGAAATTTGCGGGAACTCAACAACGGAACATTGACGATCTGCGAAAGTTCAGAAGCGGAGAAACACTCTACCCAAATCCGACGATCAATGATCTATGTCGAAGATCTGGCGGAAGCATATGTGCGTTGTGCCGACCACTCCCTTAACCCGGTCAATTAGCGCAAAGCCGTATCCCCTCTGCCGGGTTTAATCGGATGAGTCGCGCCGGCGTTTTGTGGACAGATGCGTTAGCAGAAACGGAGGCGTACG
>JAVBSA010000481.1:0-6350 GCA_031556915.1 Victivallis sp. | reverse complement strand
TGTACGGAAGCGGCTTCCGTTCCGTCATTTACGGCGATCAGGATGCGCCCCGTTCCGGCTTCGTCATAAAGCAGATCGGTATGGAGCGGAGCGTTGGAGAGCGGAATGTCCGCCGCCGCGCACGCCTGCCGGAGCAGCGAGGTGAAGAATTCCGGTTGCTTTGCGGCCGCGTAACCGAGCAAGGTTCCCGCATAGAAAAGGACGCCGTCTCCGACCCGGCGCTTCATGGCGCAGGGGATGTCGTGGAAATGGGCAAGCATTTCTCCGCCTGAAAGTTCCGCAAAATTGACCGCCCCGGCTCCGGGAGTTCCGTCGCTGCCGGTCAGGCGGAAGAATTCGCTCCCCTGAACCCCGGTCGCTTCGATCGCTTTGCGGAGATCCCCGCGTGCTCCGGCGACCTCCGTGTCGCCGCCGTCGGGCAGGTGGTAGGATGAGGTGCTTTCCACTTCGCGGATGCCCCAACGCTGCGCCAGGCCCCAGCCGGGAGTCTGCTGAGAATGCCGCCCCGCGTCGTCGTCATAGCCGCCGAGCGAACTTTCGCTGAGCACGACGCCGCCGGCTTGCAGGAAGGAATCGAGCGCATCGGCCTCCTCTTTGCTCAACAGGTATAATTGCGGCAGGATCAAGAGCTTGCACTCTGCCGGGTCGATGCGGTCGGTAAAGCCGAAAGGCACATTCAGCCGGTAAAGGGTGTCCGAGTATTGCTTGAGACTCTGCCGGAACACGTCGAGATTACCGAAACAGCAGAATTGGAAAATGTCGTTGCGGCGACTCCGGTAAATCATCGCCTCCGGCCTGGCGGGGCGGCATCCGAGGAGGAGCGGCAGCTCTGGTTCGATGGCGCGGATGAATTTCTCGGCGTGTTCCGTCACCGGGCGCGGCGAGCCGTCGGGCCGCACCAGCCCCCAGGCGGGAGCGTCGCGCCCGATGGTTTCCGTGCCGTACTGCCAGAAGAGAAATCCCTTTACACCCCAGCCGAGCTGGGGCAGCAGTTCGTAGAAGAAACGTTCTTCACCGAGAATCCGCTGATGCATGGTGATATTGCCGTAATTGATGTGCCATTCGGCGTTATAGAAGTACTTTCCCTGGGCCGACGAGACGGCCTGGGCGCACATCTGCGGATCGTTCATCATGGAGGCCCCGAAGATTTCGCACGAAGGCGATAGAGCAAAGTCGTCCACACAGGTGACCGTGCTGAAACACCAGCAGGTGTTGGGAACCGTATGCAGATGGGGGTGGCGTTCCGGATCGATCTCCCGGACCAGGCGCAACCGCCATTCGGCGTCAGCGGTGAGTTTGTCGAGGTGAAATTCGCGCCAGTCGACGAAGTCGATGATGATGCCGGGATCATAGGGCATCTCTGTTTCATCGAAGGAGTTGTAACATCTGCCCCAGACTTCGTTGAGCCGTTCGACGGTTCGGTATTTCGCCGCCAGCCAGTTGCGGAACGCGTCGCGGCAGTTCGGGCAGTAGCAGAGCTCCGGGATATGATCCGCCACCCGTTGGTCGGAGTGGTTCTCGGGCTCGTTCCAGACATCCCATGCCAGCAGTGCGGGGCAGGATTTGAAGTGGAGCATCGCGGCCCGGGAGAACCGTTCGCGCTTTTCGCGCATCACGGCGGAGCTGTAGCACGGTCCCGGATATCCCCCCAGCTGCCGGGCCAGGAAAACCTGCGTCGGGGCCGGGCGGCCGTGACGGTCCTGCATCAGCGTTTCGGGGTAATCGCGTTCCACCCAGACGGGCATGACATCGAGGATCAGGTTGAGGATCACGTTGAGTTTATATTTTTCCGCCAGTTCCATCAGGCGGTCGAGGTCATCCCAGTAATATTCGCCTTCCTTCCGTTCGCTCCAGCGCCATTGCACCCAGAATTTCACGGTGTTGCAGTGCATGGCTTTGATGTTGCGAAGATCTTCCTCCCAGCGTTCCGGAGCTTGCGAGGGGGCGCGATAATATTGCACACCCCACAAAAAAGGCATTGGTTCCATGATATTCCGATTCCTTGAGGTTGGTTTCGCCTATATTATAGCGGAAAAGGAGGGGAAATGGAATGCCGGTATCCGCAAATGATTTATCATTTTGCGAATTCGGTGGCGTTGACGCCGAAATGCGCCTTGAAGGTCCGGGAAAAATGAAACTGGTTGTTGAACCCGAGCTCTTTGGTCACCTCTTTGGAGCTTCTGCCCGCTTTGAGCAATTGCGCAGCGCACTCCATTTTGAAGGCGAGAAAGGCTTTGGCGGGGGAGCTGTCGAAGAGGCGCATCATATTATTTTCCAGCGCTTTACGGCTCATGTTGAGCTGTTCCGCCATTTCGGCGACCGGCAGGGGGCACTTGAGGTTTTCTTCGAACAGGTGATTGACCTGAAGGCGAAAGAGATTGTTGGAAAACATTTCGAGGAATTCCCGGGTCAGCTGTGTTTCCAGCTTACCCAGCAGACGCCAGAGCAGCATCAGGGAAAAGGCGTAATTGGCTTGCCGGATAAAGGGTTCCGTGGAGTTGGCCTGTTTTCTTGCGAGAGTCACCAATGTTTCGAGATCCGTGTCGCCGGCTATGCTGAAACAGTGTTCGCGGATGTTGTCCGTCTCTTTCAGGATTTCGGCGTCCCACGCCCGCCCGAGAGAGTCGATCGGATAAAACGAGAGCCCGAGAAACACGCCCGGTTTATCACAGTGGTCCATATGGGCGTCCCCCTTCTGGATCAGGATTCCCTCCATCGGTTTGAGCGTCAGCTCCCGGGCGTTGACGGAGCAGGAGTATTCGCCCTCCAGAACCAGCAGGATTTCGGAGCAGCGGCCGTGAATGTGAAGCGGTTCCCGGTAGGAATCCGTGATATTGAAAAAGACGAATTCGCTCGGGAAAAGCAGTTTTGCGCCGAGATTGGGAGAAAACGCATTCGCAAAAAGGTAAAGGCGCGAATGGGACGGCAGCTTCGCCTCCCGGACCAGGTCATAGGCGAAAGCGTGCTCGATTTCCAGCTCTTTTTCCGGATTGTGTCTGGCTGATTTTTTCATTTGAAATACAATACCGGCGGATCGGCGAATTGTCAAGTGATCCTCATGGAAACAAAGGGTTTGACGGGATATCGCGCGCGAGTTGCGCAAAATGATAAATTTTTTACCGGTTCCGGCATTGGACATTCCGGGTTTTATCGGTATAATAAAAGTATCGTTACAACCATGAAACGGGAGGAAAAAGATGAAACGACATCTCCATTTTACACTGATCGAGCTGCTGGTCGTGATTGCGATCATCGCCATTCTGGCCAGTATGCTTCTGCCGGCGCTCAACAATGCCCGCGACAAAGCGAAAGCCTCCACATGCGTCGGCAACCAGAAACAGAACGGAGGTTTCCTGGCCTTCTATTCGGCCGACAACAACGATTATCTGCTTACCACGGACGGAGCCGGGTTGTGGATGCCGACCCTGTGGAGAAACTATGTCAAAAGCGGCAATTACCAATCGCTGACCGATGATCAGATTCACCGGCTGGCTCCGTTCAAAGGAACCTCTTTTTACTGTCCGGGCAACACCTATCAGCAAGCGGACTTCATTACCTCGCGCCTCTATTCCTACGGCTTGAACACATGGCTTCATCTGAAAACAGGCAGCACCACCGAGTATACGCAAAGAAAACTGACCTTTTACCGGCAGCACAGCCAGACGATGCAACTCACGGACAACGGCGCTTACGGCGGCTACATCGGCTCAACGGCGATGAGGAGCTACATGGCGGCGTTGCTGGACGACCGGGGGCTTGTGGATTCCCAGGCGGGCCTCGTGTATGATCCCAAGGAACGCCAGGTGCGTCACGGCGGTGTGCTCAATATCGTGTTTCTCGACGGTCATGTCAGGGCGGTTCGGGGGGCGGAGATCGATCTCTCCAGTTCGGGGCCCGGCAAAATCATCTTCAGGGGGTATTGAGCTATGCTCCGTTTGAAATCATTGTTGCCGGTGATTGCGGCGGTTGTCTGCGCGGGCGCGGTTTCCGCCGGACAGTTGCGGCCGGGAATCTCCGCAGCCGGCTTGAATCACGCCTGGGGCAGCGGGGAACGTACTGAAAATTCCGGCGGATCGTTCCGGCTGACTGCGAAAGACGCGGCGGGTCCCGCGGCGCTGGCGGCGAACAATGTGCCGGTCGCCGCCGGGTCGGAGTGTTCCTTCCGTTTTGAGGCCAAAGGCAACGTGCGGCTTCAGGTGATGATTACGTTCGGGGGAGAAGGAAAAAGCGAACGGTGCGATGTGGTTCTGCCCACGCAATTGACCGGGGAGTGGCTCGAAATCGAGCGGAAATTTACCGTTCCCGCCGGAATGACTCGTCTCAACTTCAACCTCCTGATCTGGAAACAGGCCGGATTTGCCGACATCCGCAATTTCCGGTTCCTTCAGCCGGCTGTCCGCCGCGAGGTGCTGATTCTGGAGGAGCATTTCCGTCAGGGAGCATTGGTCGACAGTGTATTTTCCACCCGCATCCCGGCGGGGTGGAGTGAATGGCGCACCGGGGCCGCCGAATCGGCGGACGACGCGGGCGGTTTGTCCAAAGATCATGTGTTGGAGAAGGCATTTCATTCGCTGAAGGTGCCCGCTTCGGTTGCCGGGGTGAAAGGCTGGCTCAGTTCACCGGTTTTGCTTGACATGCCGTCACGGCCGGTCCGGCTCGATATCCGTTGGCGCACAACGCCGGATTTCAGCGGGGGATTTCCGCTTGTCCGCATCTGTTATTATGATCGAAATCAAAAACTTATGCCGTCCGCTTCTGAATTCCGCCTGGAGGTGGAAAAGGGGGACAAATGGTCGGGGCGGGAATTCCTGCTGACCTCCGAAAGCATTCCTGCCGGGGCGGCTTCCATACGCGTGGCGCTCGCCGTTTGCCGCGAAAAGAAAAGCGTTCCCGCGGGAAGTGTCTATTTCGGTCAGTTGCTGCTCGCGGTTCCGGAAAACGCAGGAAGTTTTGCCCGGATTCGCGGCGACAAACCCTTGAACTGGTTTCGTTTCGGTGATCCGGTCTGTTTCCGCGCCCAGGGCGCGCTGCCGGAGGGGACTTCGGCCGTCACCGGCAAAGTCATAACGGCCGGCGGCAGGGAGGTCGCCGCAATCACGGTTCCGGTTGATGAATTCGAAACGAACGGATGGCGGTTCAAACCGGACGAGCCGGGGTTTTATCAGGTCGATTTTTCCGCGAAGACTCCTGCCGGAGAAATTGCTCTTGCCGAGGAGTATCGGGAGCGTGCCGCCAATAACCGGCTCGAACTCTTTTCCGCACCGGGCGGCCACGCATTCGCGGTGGCGCAAGAACGCGCCGGAGGCGTTCCGCCGGATCTGCTCGGCTATCAGTTTCAGGGGGCGACCCAGCCGAAAAAGCTGGCGGGCGGAAGATTCGCCCGGATTCACATCACCTGGATGGAGCTGGAGCCGGAAAAGGGCAAATTTACATGGGAGAAACTCGATTCCTACGTGAACCGGTGCGTCGCCGACGGCCTCAAACCGGTCATCTGTTTCTACGGAACGCCGCGTTGGGCGTCGAACCGGCCGGATGACACCCGCTATGTGGTTCATGTATGGGCATATAACGCTTATGCGGCCAAGGATCTGAACGACTGGATCAACTTCGTCGGCAGGATGACGGAGCGCTACAAGGATCGCGTCGATACCTGGGAGGTGTGGAACGAACCTCATTTGCGCGGTTACTCCTGCTACTGGCACGATACGCCGGAAAATTTCGTCGTGCTTTTAAAATCTGCCTACGAGACGATCAAACACATTCAACCCGATTCCAAGATATGGATGGGAGGAATCGCGTTGCGTTATCTGCCTTTTTACGATAAGATTCTGTCTTTGGGCGCGGGAAAATACTTCGACTATCTGGCGATCCACGGCTTCGGCCAGCAGGTCGCTCCTTTTTACGCGCTTGACAAGAAACATGGTTCGCCGGTTCATCCTTGGGTGAATTCGGAGTGGCACGCCTGTCTTCTGCGTTACACCGATCCCGCCTACAAACTGAACGAGGAAGAACGGATGCTCCGGATGATGCTCGATCTTTTTCGCATGATCCGGCAGGACGCGCAAATGATCGCCTTCTTTCAGCCGTTCAATCTGGCGGAGAAAGAGACGCTCAAGTTTCATACGGAGGGCGGAGCGCCTTTGAATCATGCCTCCGGAATCTTTCGGCTCAAGCCCTATCCGCAGCCGCTGCTCGGCGCTGCGATTATGGCGAACTTCAGCCGTCATCTCTCCGGAAAAGTTTCGCTGAACACCTCGGCCCCCAACGGCCGAAGTCCCGGCGAAAACGAACTACCGCGTTGGCTGTCTGCAGTACGCGCAGACCCGACCGGCAGCAATTCTATGTTCCCT
>JAVBSA010000107.1:0-3678 GCA_031556915.1 Victivallis sp. | reverse complement strand
GCCGCAATAGGCGCCTTCCCCACCGGAGACCAGCAGAAGGTGCGGGGCTCCGCGAAAAATCTCATCGGCGCCGCAGCGGTGGAATTCCTTGACCGCGGTCTGCATGAAGATGGGGACTTCCACTCCGCGCGCGGTTGCTTTCGCCAATCCGTCCACCAGCTTTTCCAGGAGGCAGCAGATTTCGCGCCGGTCGTCCACGACGGTGAATGTGAGGTCGCAGGTATTGCCTCCGGTGGGGGCGTGTGCGGTGTCGGCGAGGAGTTCGTCGATCAGTTTCCGATCCAGATTTTCCGCGCGGTACTGCCTGGTGGTGCGCCTGCCGCGAACAAAGCGGCTCATGACGTCGGGCGGCGGCATCTCCACGGGAAGACTGTCTTCCGGGCGAAGGCCGAGAATCGAGATTGCTCCTGTCGGGCAGACGGCGAGACAGTGCTGGCAGCGGATGCACCCGTTCTCTTTTTCCGGTGGAATTCCGGGATAACCCGCAATGCAGCCGATGATGCGGCGGGGGCAATCTTCGATGCATGCGTTGCAGCGGATGCATTTTTCGCGGTCAAGAATGAAATCGATGGAGCTCACTTTCCCGCCTCCGCCATTTTCAGCAGCAGGTCCGATGCGGCGGAGAAGGTTGCGCTTGTGAACGCTTCCTGAGCGGCATTTTCGCCGGTGCATGTTGCACTTCCACTGCTCCAGGTGACAACCGTTTTAGTTTTGGCATCCACCAGGCGCATCCTGAGAAACGCCGTTGTTCCCGGCAGGTCATTTTTCAGGGTTCCCCCGCCGACTACAAGTTGAAAATCCGGTTCGGCGCCTTTGGCGTTGACGGCAAAACCGAGGTAATTGAGCATTCGTGCAAGTTCGCGCATAACGGTCGGGCCTTGGGCTCCGGCCTGGATGACGAGTTGGATATTCCGCCTGTTTCCGCTGACCTGATTCATCAGTCTTCCGGCGGCGGAAAGGGCGGTCTGCGGAGGCGGCAGGAATACGTTCCCTTCGGCTTTGATCTGGGCGGCAAGGTCGTCGGCCAGTTCCGCCAGCAGGGCTGTAAACGGTTTTTCGCCGTTTACCGCGACGGCCAGCACTTCGCCGGATTCGGTTGAAACCGCTTTGAGGACGATAAAATTTTTGTCGCCATAAGAGAAATAGGAGCCGGTCACGGCGATGCGTGCCTCTTGCTGCGGCGGAATCGAATAGATTTCTTTCGTTTTCAGCTCCCGCGCGAATTCCCTGGCCAGATCCGTGCCGTTCGTACCCGCCTGGCCTCCGCTGCCGCGCGGCGTGAAAGCCTCCACCGTTACGGTCGTCAACTGTTCCGCCGGCAGAAGGAGCGCAACGGAACAGGCCAGTAAAATCAGTAAATTTCTTATCATTTCATCACCTCAATTGAGTTTGACCAGGGTCCGTTCCAGCAAATAAGGGGTGCCGGAATTGTAAAAGAGTTCACCCGCGCCGCCCACCATGGTGTCCCGCAGCGTGAGTTTGCTGCCGTCCGCGAGTTGCAGAATCAGGTCCGCCTGTAGAATTTCCACGCCGTCGGCGGTGCGCGCGGTCAGGAATTCCCCGTTGGCGGCAAGGCCTGTCAGATATGCCTCTTCGGAGTTGCCGAGTGCGAAAGCATAAGAGCCGAGAAGCTTTTTGTTCCGGTCGAAAACCGCGAGCATCCAGATGCGGTCGGGCACTTTTTTAGAACTCCGTTCGAAGGCGCACAGCCGGTCCCCGGCGAACCCGATTCCCTTGTCGCCGCCGAAGAGCGGCAGCGTATCGCGGAGCTTCATCTCGAGTTCGGGGAAAAAGCGCCGGAGATCCGGCTGCTGTGCCGCCGGAATTCCCAGAATTGCGCCGATCACAAGCAAAATTGCCGCAGCACCCGCCAGGCGAAGGTAAAAAGCGGTATGCCTGACCGGTTTCGCCTCATTTTCCTTGCGGGCGCGTTCGAAGAACTCCGCCTTGAACTCTTCCTCCGGGGCGAACGGCTCCGGACTGGCCTTTTCCTTCAACTCATCCAACAACGAGTCGAGTTTTTCTTCATTCATATTCTCCCTCTCCCATCGCCTTGCGCAGCAGCGTTTTGGCTTTGAAAATCCGCTGATACAGCGTATTCGGCGTGCAATTGAGGCGCTCCGCCGCTTCCACGCCGCTCATGCCGGAGAGAACTCCGTAATGGATCGCCTCGCGGTAAGGAACGGGCAGTTTACCGATTTCATCTTCCAGCCGCAGCAGGGCGGCTTCATTTTTGCGGGCGGGCTCCACGGGATTCGCCGCGAAACGGCGCGCCTTCTCCGCCTCCCGTTTCCGGAGCCGCAGAAGGTTGTAGGATTCGTTGATCGTAATCCGGTAAAGCCAACTCGACAATTTCGCTTCGCCGCGAAACGAGTGGTATTGCCGCCACGCCGCCAGGCAGGCCTGCTGTACCGCTTCATCCGCATCGGCGCGGTTGCCGACAACCCGGAAAGCCGCCGAACGCAGCATCGGCAAATTCCGGTCGAGCAGTTCGGCAAAGCAGTGTTCACGTTCCGTCGGCAAAGTCTCATTCATGATACTTTAAGATAGCCTGCTTTTTCGGAAATGCCTCTTTTTTTTCTGGAAAATCGTTATTTTTGCATTATATTCCACAGCATACCACGGAGAATCATTCATCATGCTGAAACAGATCATACCAATCGCAATCCTGGCGCTCCTCGCCGGATGCACGACCGTCGAACCCGTTCCGGAAGAGCCGGCGGAAGCCGCCGCTTTTGCCGCCGCAATCGAACACGACACTGTACCCCGGGAAGCACAGGCCCTGCCCGACGGAGTCACCCTGAAACAAGCCGTTTGCGAAGGCGAAACCAAACCCCTCGGCATCGACCTCTTCCTGCCCGGAACCGGCGGCGGCGCACCCCGCCCCGCCCTCCTCTTTCTGCCGGAAGGATATTACACGCTCGACAACCGGCCGGCAGCCCACCCCTTCTGCGCGGAACTGGCCGCCGAAGCCGGATGCGTCGTCGCACTCCCCGAATTCCGCCTCGCCCCAGAACACCCCTACCCCGCCGCACTCGACGATATCCTCGCCGTCTACAACCACCTCATCACCCACGCCGAAGAATTCAATGTCGACCCCGAAAAAATATACATCGGCGGCGAAGGAACCGGCGCCGAACTGGCCATCTCCGCCATCGCCCGCGAATACGAGAACACCGAGGAGACTCCCGCCGGCATCCTCCTCTTCAACCCCTTCGTCGGCACCCCCGTTCCACCCGCCGAATCGACGCGCCTCCAAGCCGCCGTCAAAGCATACAACGCTCCCAAACAAAAGCCGAACATCGCCATCCTGCCGCGCATGCTCATGATTTCAGCCGAAAACGACCTCCTGCGCGATCAAGGCGAAACCCTGGCGCAGAAACTCAAAAGCACAGGCAAAGAAGTCAAACTGCTCCGGTTCAAAGACGCCGGACACGGCTTTCTGGCCATCCCCCGCTATCGCTCTCACGCCGTCAAAGAATCAGCAGACTTCCTGACCCATACCACACCCCCCGGGACTTGAGGCTCCGCCTCGCTACTCCGCCAAGGAGCGCTTCGCCTCCTTGGAACCTCCGACCGGCAAGGTGCCGGAGCCGACGCCTTTTCGGGCTTCGCCCGAAAAGGCTGACAAATTTTTCGGGGGTAAAAATGGGCTGGTAGTCAAGACACCGAGGGGCT
>JAVBSA010000672.1:0-2917 GCA_031556915.1 Victivallis sp. | reverse complement strand
TTTCCGAAGCGGAACAGGCCGCCGGGGAGTTCGGCGGCAAGGCGTTCCGGACAATTGACGCCCTGATGGCCGAAGAGCCGGACGCGGTATTCGTTCTCACCATGGAGATGCAGCATCTCGATGTGGCCGACGAGGTGCTGCGCCACCCGGCCAGGCGGCTGTTCATCGAAAAACCCCTGAGCGCCCGGAAGGGACAAGCCAATGTGACGGAAGAGGATTATTTCGAAGCGGCGGAGTTTCTGAAACGCGCGGAAGCGGCGGGCTGTCAGGTCGCCATGAATTTCAACTATCGTTTCTTCGACTTGAGCCGGAAGCTGCGGCAAATCGTGGAAGAGCGCAGTTTCGGGATACTCCGGCAAAGCAGCTGGTTCGTCAATTACGCCTGCTGGAGCCATTGCATCGACCTGCTGCATTGTTTCGGCGGCGGCGTCAAACCGTTTCCGCCCTCGGTGAACCGGTTGAAAACGCGGACCTCGCCGGGGCGTTCACGTTGGAAAACGGCGGAACCGGCGTCATCATCGGTACCAATGCTTCGGCCTTCCGGCTGCCGCTTTATCATGTCGTGCTCAATTTCGAAAAAGGGACGGTTACATTTGCCGACCTGGATTCCGAGCTGAAGGTGTACGACGCGGGAACCGACTATTGCGAATCGTTCCGGTTGATTCCCGACCTTGCCCGCTGGGCCAAATACAATGCCTCCTTCGCCGCTTCGCTCGCAGCTTACCTGGAATCCATCGACAACAACGCACCGCCGCCGGTAAGCGGCAAAGACGGTTTGCGCGAACTTCAGTTCGAAGCGGCGCTGAGGCGTTCCGCAGCCGGGCGGCGCCCGGTGGAGCTCAAAGAAATGGTTCTGTCCGAATAGAAAGGAGGCCCCCTATGCGGCAACTCAAATTCAACGGCAACGGCAAGTTGAGCTTCACCGAAGTATCTTCCCCGGCTCCGGGCCCCGGGGAAGCGGTCATCAAAACCGCCGTATCCGTCATCTGCGGAAGCGAAATGGGCTGTTACCGCAACAGCGGCATGCCGGCCGGGAACCCCGGCCACGAAGCGGCGGGCGTCGTCCTGAAACTCGGCGCGGGCGTCAATCACCTCGCCGTCGGCGACCGCGTCGGCGTCAGCCCCGTCGCGCCGTGCCGCGATCCCGATTGCCGGTTTTGCCGAAACGGGCGCTTCACCTGGTGTCCCGACCGTGAATTCTATGGTTCTTTTCACGCCGAAGAGTTCCTGACTTCCGCGCGCGCCTGCCGGAAGCTGCCCGACGATATCGATTGGGAAACCGGCGTCCTGATTACCGGCGACGGACTCGGCGTGCCCTATCACAGCTCCACAAAATTCCTGTTTCCGGACGTCGAAACCGTGGCGATTTTCGGTGCGGGCCCCATCGGGCTCGGCAATGTCATCCTGCAGAAATATCTCGGCAGGCGCATCATTGTCTCCGATGTTTCGCCCGAACGGCTGGATTGGGCGCGGAAACTCGGCGCCGGGGCGGTCGTCAACCCGAAGGAATGCGATCCCGTGCGGGCCGTTGCGGCATGGAGCGGCAAAGGCGGCGCCGACGTCGCCATGGAGTGTGCCGGACGCCCCGAAACCGTCCACAACTGCCTGAACGCCGTAAAAACCGGCGGCCAGGTCATCTTCAACGGAGAACAAGGGGAGGTTCCCATCTCCATCAGCGACGAATTCATCCGCCGCGACATCACCGCGACCGGTTCCTGGTTTTATCATTTCTGCGAATTCGAACAAATGCTTGAACTTTGCCGCAGAGGGCTTCCCGTCGCTTCGCTTCTCTCGCATCGTTTCGCATTCGCCGACGCACCGCAGGCATATGCCCTGTTTTCCGGCGGCAAAAGCGCCAAGATCCTTCTCGAATATTGATCAAAGAGCGGCTTGACTTTCGAATCGAAAAGGTTATATTATTTAGGAATCATTCCTGACGGATCGTCTCCGGAAGGGTGTTCGTGTCAAACAAAAAAGTCGTTCTGAACGCGAGGGTTCGTCCCGAGGGTAAGAGGCGGCGTATGGCGGGTCGTATCTTCGGCTCCCTTGCGTTCTTCTTGTTCGGAACGCAGGGGAGTTTTTTTATGGATCAGCCAACGCGAATTGCGCTTATCGGCATTATCGTCGAAGAGATCGAGTCCAGTGCGGAGATCAACCGGATTCTGCATGATTACCGTGATTACCTGGTGGGGCGCATGGGGATTCCGTACCGTCCGCAGGAGATTGCGATCATCAGCGTGGTGCTGGATGCTCCGCAAGATGTCATCAGCTCGCTTTCGGGCAAACTGGGGATGCTCGAGGGTGTCAGCGTCAAAACCGTCTATTCCAAAAAGTGAGGTGAAATCATGTACAACGTCAAATCTCCGAAAGCGGAGGAATTCATTGACGACGGCGAGATTCTCGCTTCGCTCGAATACGCCGCCGCGAACCGGAACAACCGGGAGTTGATCGACGCCATTCTCGAAAAGGCGAAACACTGCAAGGGGCTGACGCACCGCGAAGCCGCGGTTCTGCTGGAGTGCCAACTTGCCGACAGGAACGAAACGATTTACGCGCTGGCCCGCGAGATCAAGGAGAAGTTTTACGGCAACCGGATTGTGATGTTTGCTCCCCTCTACCTCTCCAACTACTGCGTGAACGGTTGTACCTATTGCCCGTACCACCATCAGAACAAGCGCATCCGCCGCAAGAAGCTGACGCAGGATGAGATTCGTGCCGAGGTGATTGCGTTGCAGGACATGGGCCACAAGCGCCTGGCGTTGGAGACGGGGGAGGATCCGGTCAACAATCCGATCGAGTATGTGCTGGAGAGTATCAAGACTATTTATTCCATCAAGCACAGGAACGGCGCGATCCGCCGGGTCAATGTGAATATCGCGGCGACCACGGTGGAAAACTACCGCAAGCTGCGGGACGC
>JAVBSA010000081.1:0-6144 GCA_031556915.1 Victivallis sp. | reverse complement strand
TAAAGTTGCATCGCCACGATTCCGCCTGTATATTCGTTCGAATCATGGATACGCGAAATCATACGAAAAACCTTTGGCAGAAAATCTGGCGGTTCGTCAAATTTTTCGGCCTCAAAATCGTGCGCACGCCCGGCACCCCCGAATACATCGGGCGCGGCGTGGCGGCGGGGCTTTTCGTCTGCTTCGCCCTGCCGGTCGGGTTCCAGACCATTCCGGTGTTTGCGCTCGCCTTTCTGGTCAAAGGCGCGAAAAGTCCGGCCTTCCTGGCCACCTGGATCAGCAATTATGCGACGATGGTGGTGATCTACCCCGTGCAATGCTATATCGGCAGTTATCTCATCTTCAACCCGATCTCTTATCACGAACTCACGGAACGGTTGAAAAACGCATTCAGCGATTGGAGCAGCGACACGCTCCTCGAACTCGGCTGGCAGTTGACCGCGGCCTTTTTCGCAGGCGGCATCTTCCTCGGAATCCTTTCCGCCGTCCCCGGCTACTTCCTGACCGTAAAGCTGACAAGGGAATTTCAGCTAAGACGGAAAAAACGTATGGGCGAACCGTTGTAAATTCCGAAATGAACACTTATATTACTTCTGTTAGGATTTCGAACTCGAAGTAAAAGAATTTTTCCGGAGTTTTACAAATGACTTTGACCCGATACGGTATTCGCGAATGGGGCACCGGCCTCCTGATTTTAATCGTCGTCCTCGGCGGCTGCGTCTGTCTGCACCGGGCGGGTTATCCCGGCTGGGCGTGGGGAATCGGCGCGGCGGCGGCGGTCTTCTATCTCGCATTGGCGGCCTTCTTCCGCAACCCCTCGCGCAAACTCCCGGCGGACCCCTCGCTGCTGGTCTCGCCCGCCGACGGTACCGTGCGCGATATCGGCGTGGTGGATGATTTCAATTATCCCCCCTTCGAAGGCAAAGCGCTCCGCGTCGGAATCTTCCTCTCGGTCCTCAGCGTACATGTGAACCGGGCTCCCGCCGCCATGGAGGTCGAAAGCAAATATTACCGCGAAGGCGCCTTCCTCGACGCCCGCAACCCCGAATGCGCCGTGCGCAACGAAGCCATGACCATCGCCGGAACCGCGGAAGCGGCCGGGCGCAAATTCCCGATGGCGATCCGCCAGGTTTCCGGCGCCATCGCCCGCAAGATTGTCTGCCCGGTGGAACCCGGCACCCACCTGAAACGGGGCAAAATCTACGGCATGATCAAATTCGGCTCCCGCACGGAACTCTATCTGCCGGTGGAAGGATTCGATCTCAAAGTCAAAATCGGCGACAAAGTGGCCGGCGGCCAGACCGTCATTGCGCAAGTCAGGGAGCAATAGATGAAGAAAGAACGGTTCCGCAAGCTGATCCGCGAGAACAGATGGCTCAAATGTGTACCGAATTTCCTGACGCTGTGCAATTCGCTCTGCGGTTTCCTGGTGATTCTCATCACGCTGCGCGCGTATGAGTCGGATATGGAGCCCATGCAAATTTTCGTCATCGGCGCAATTGTCATCTGCTGCGCGATGATCTTCGACTCGCTCGACGGCATGGCCGCACGGCTCTTCAACGCCGCCAGCATGCACGGAATCCAGATGGATTCCCTCGCCGACATGGTCACTTTCGGCGTGGCGCCGGCAACCCTCGTGGCGGTCATGACCCACTCGCTCCGCCGCGCCAGCGGCATCGGCCGCTGGGACGAGGCCGGAATCTACATCCTCTGCTCCATCTATCTCGGCTGCGCCGCGTTGCGCCTCGCCACCTACAACGTCCACGCCATGGAACCCGAGAAGAAGGCGCCCGGCGCCGAAAACAAATTCATCGGCCTCCCCTCGCCGGGCGCCGCCTCCGGCATCTGTGTGGTGATCGGGTTCGCCTGGCAGAACAACATCGACCTCACCAAATACGCCGCGCTGCTGCCGGTTTACGCCGCCATTCTCGGGCTCCTCATGGTCAGCAAAATCCAATATGTCCACGTGGGCAAGTGGATGCTTTCCGTGAAGCGGAACCGGCGGCGGGCGTTCCTGCTCGCCGGCATGATCATCCTCACCTACTTCTTCAAACTCAACGCCCTGGCGGCGTTCGTCACCCTCTATATCGCGACGGGCCCGGTCATGGCCGCCGTCCGCCGGATCGGCAAATTGTTCCAGACACCCCAAGTGGCATAACAGAAAAAGGAGGCCGCTCATGAAAACAATTTCCGTGCTGTTCTTGTTTGCCTTCACGTGCGGCGCTCTCCCGGCGGAGACCCTCGAAGAAAGAGTCGAATACCTCGAAAAGAAAGTCGCGGCTCTGGAACAACGAATCCAGCCCCTGCTGAAACAGCAGGATCTTGAGAACAACCGCCGCACGCTTCAGCAGAAGGCGAGAATCCGCGCCCGGAAGGATTCCGCTTCCTATTCCCGGGAAGAACTCAGGGAGATCGAAGAAATTTACGTCTCCATGAGCAAGACGCAGGGCGAAGCCCGCAAAGCGATCGCCCGAACGCTCCACCAGAAGTTCCCCAGAGCCAACCGGACCGGCTGCGCCTTCCTTTACCTCGCGCAAATGAGCGAAGGTGAAGAGCAGATCGCGCTCTACAAACAGGCGATCAAAGATTACGGCGACTGCTTTTACTTCAACGGCGTCCAGGTCGGTGCGTTCGCACGGTTCCAATTGGGACAAGCGCTCAAAGGGGCGGGCCGGGATGTGGAAGCAGAGAAATATTTTACGGAACTCAAAACCGATTATCCGGATTCCATCGGTCACGACGGCAAATCCCTCATCGACCTCATGGAGGATTAAACCGTGAAACGAATTCTTTCCGCTCTCCTGCTCCTGGTTGCCTGTTGCACCGCCCTCGCCGAAGAGAAACCGGAGCTGACTCCGGCTGAACAGAAGGCGGTTCAGGAGAATAGGAAAAAGGCTCAGATTCGTATTCGGGAAGATGAAAAATATTATACTGACCAGGAGCGTCGGGAAATCGGAGAGCTTTACAAGGCCTGGAACAATACCCCGAAACTCAACGAGCGGAAAACGATCGCCCAGAAAATGCTCCGCAGATACCCGAAATCCAACTGGACCGGCTGTATCATGGTTGTCTATTCGAACATCAATTCCAAATATGAAGAGATCAGGTTGCTCAAACAGACGGTCAGGGATTATAACGACTGCTTCTACGGCAATGGAACTCAGGTAGGAGCCGAAGCGCGCCGCCGTCTGGTGAAATGCCTCAACCGGGTCGGTAAAAAAGAGGAAGCCGAAAAATATCTCCGGGAACTGAAGGAATCCTATCCGACGGCAACCGGATTCAACGGAAAATTCATCAACGAACAGGATGACGACGCGGATGCTGATGTGGACGAAAACTGAAACGCAGCGGGGGAACAAGCCGATGAAAAGAATTGTCATTGCACTCCTGCTTATGTTTGCCTGTTGCACCGCCTTCACTGCAGAAAAACCGGAACGGACTCCGGCTGAACAACAGGCGGTTGCGGCAAACCGGAAAAAAGCAAGAGCCCGCATGCAGGAGGATGATAAGCGTTACACCAATCAGGAGATCCGGGAGATCGAGGCGCTCTATCAGACCTGGAATACCCTGAAGGGGAACGAACAAAAAGCGGTCGCCCAGAAATTGATCAGGCGCTACCCCAAAGCCAATCGCACCGGCTGCATCCTCGTTTATCTTGCCGACGTCAGTTCCCGGTATGAGGAAATCAAGCTTCTCAAGCAGGCGATCAAGGAATATGACGATTGCTTCTTCGGCGACGGCACTCAGGTCGGCGCCATCGCCCGGTTCCGGCTGGCCAAAGCCCTGATTCGGATCAACAAAAAAGAAGAAGCCGCAAAACTGTTCGATGAGCTGAGAACCTCCTATCCGGACGCCACGATTTTCGACGGAAGGCTTTTCGTCAATATACTGGATGAAGCCAATGAAAAATAAAGTACGACAAGGGAACTTGATGAAAAAAATCGCCCTCATCCTTATGCTTCTGTTCACATTTTGTACCGTTTTCGCGGAAGACGACAAACCGGTGCAGACTCCGGCCGAAGAAAAAGCACAGCTGGAAAACAAGAAGAAGGCCAAAGCCCGCGCCCTGGAAGACGATAAATATTATACCAGCCAGGAACGCCGGGAACTTGCGGAACTTTACATGTCCTGGTACAAGACCAAAAAAGTCAACGAGCAGAAGGCCATCGCCCAGAAATTCCTCCGGAGATACCCGAAAGCCAACGCGGCAGGTTGGGTACAGCTGAACCTTGCCCACATCAGCCCCAGACAGGAAGAGATCAAGTTGCTCAAACAGGCGATCAAAGATTATAACGACTGTTATTACCTGAACGGAGTCCAGGTCGGAGCCCTGGCTCGTTCCAGGCTGGTAAAATGTCTCAACCGGATCGGTAAAAAAGAAGAGGCCGAAAAATATCTCCGGGAACTGAAGGAATCCTACCCGACTGCAACCGACTATTACGGAAAATTCTTCACCGAGCAGAGCAGCGACCGGGATGCAGGTGAAGAAAAAAATGAATAAAACGGATTATTTTAAGGTATAAAACTATGCGTTATTTCATCACCGGCGGCGCCGGATTCATCGGCGGCCACCTCACGGAATCACTGCTGGCCGACGGCCACGAAGTGACCGTGATCGACAACTATTCGACCGGATCCCCCGAAAACCTCGCCGCCGTCTGCGACAACCCGTTGCTCCGCGTGATCGAGGCCGATATCGTCGAGTCCCCCGAACTCTTGGAACCCGAAGTCGCCAATTGCGACGTCGTCTACCACCTTGCCGCGGCCGTCGGCGTGGAACTCGTGGTCAAAGACCCCGTGCACACCATCCTGACCAACGTGCACGGAACCGAAAACGTCCTTAAGCCGGCCGCAAAATACAACCGCAGAATCATCGTCGCATCCACCAGTGAAGTATACGGCAAATCATCCCTGCCGCAGTTCTCCGAAACCGACGACCTCCTTATCGGTCCGCCCTCCCATTCGCGCTGGTCGTACGCATGCAGCAAGCTGCTGGACGAATTCTACGTCATGGCCTTTCATCGCGCCCAAAAACTCCCCGGTACCGTCGTCCGCTTCTTTAACACCGTAGGCCCCCGGCAAACCGGCATGTACGGCATGGTGGTTCCCCGGTTCGTCAACCGCGCCCTCGCCGGAGAACCCCTCCAGGTCTACGGCGACGGAACCCAGTCGCGGTGCTTCTGCCACGTGCTCGACGTCGTACGCGCCCTCAGGCTCCTCGCCGATTGCCCGGCCAGTCACGGCAACGTCTACAACATCGGCAGCCGGCGGTCCATCACCATCGAAGAACTCGCATCGATGATCATCGAACGAACCAACAGCAAATCAATCATCGAACGGATTCCCTACGAGAAAGCATACGAAAAAGGATTCGAAGACATGCTCCGCCGCATGCCAAACACAGACGCCGTCACAACCCTTATCAATTGGACTCCAACCCTTTCCCTCGAACAAATCATCGACGACGTCGCCGCCTCCCTTGCCACCCGCTAGGGAACCAACACGCATTTGTGGTCACAATAGGTCTCATCTGCGCTACCCTGTCTTGCACCGGCACGGGCGAGGCCGACGCGGTACGGTGCGTCACACCCCGCTCTTCAGGTAACGGGACGTGGCCAACCGCTTATTTACGCAACGGACATCCGCATTACCCCGATTATCATAGTCAGCATTTTTCGCGTAGCGAAAAATGCGTCGGCGCCGGCTCGTTTGCCGGTCTGGAGGAGTCCAGAGGAGGGCGAAGCGCCTCCTTTGGTTCCCCTATTCCCGCGATGCGGCTTGAGAGAGGAGGGTGTTTTGGACGCTTGTGACGTAGAGGTTGCCGAGGTGGCCGCCGCGGTCGAACCAGGTGATCCGCCGGCCGAGGGCGGAGTCGAGGAACTGTCTGTCTGCGGGTGAAAGCAGGAAGTCGTCCGCCGAGTGAATGACGCGGATTTTGGGGTTGTTTTTCAGGGTGGACTCGATGGAGTAGAGGGATGAGTTGTGATACAACTCGTCGACGGTGATGCCGTTCTTTTCGGGCGTCACGATTGTTTCGGCATATTCTTTGAAGCCGATGCGGTCGAGTTCGCGGTAGAGTTCGGTACGGTTTCCCCATGCGTACGGTTCTTTGACGCCGGGCAGGGGGTGTTGGCGGTGTGCGGT